>JAADHM010000222.1 GCA_013151855.1 FCB group bacterium
ATAATATCGAGTTTGAGATTATAAAGGTTGAAGGCCAACGGATTTTGCAAGTAAAAGTTATTAAGAAGTCTTCATGATTGTTTTCGTTTTTTGATTTAAAATTAAAATCATGAACCCACCCGAAGGGGCTTGTTGAAAAACCTTACCCGCTGTGGTGAATGTAGCCCAACAGATTTTTAGCGATCAGTTACACTTGACTATTTTACTTTAACTTCTTTTCTAATTCTCTAATTAACTCCGGTCTGACTTTTTCCCATTCTTTTTTAAATAATCCAAATATATATTCGCTATGGATTTTGCCGGTTGCTTTACATTTAATATGTCTTCTTTTTTTACCTTCGAGTTTAAAGCCAAGTTTTTTGGACATCTTTTGGGAAGCTTTATTTTCGACATAAGCTTCGGTCTCAATTTTTCTAAGATTCAATTTGTTAAAAATAAAATCAAGGATGGGAATCTTAGCTTCCAAAATATATCCGTTTTTCCAATACTTCTTATTTATCCAAGAACCGGTTGTACAAACACTGTTAAATGTATTGATATTATGAATCCCCGTTGCTCCGATAACTTTTCCTTCAGATTTCAGTTCAATAAAAAAAGTGTAATCATCTTTATTTTTCTTTTTCCATTTTTTCAGGACTTCATTTATCCACCAAATCGCATCTTTTTTTCCATACGGGTGAGGGACTACCGCCAGCATACCGGATACTTCAATATCACTTACTCCTTCGACAATATCTTGCCAATCACTTATTCTTGGGGGCCTTAGAATCAAACGCTTAGTTTCTATTTTCACCTCGACTTCCTTATTTTGCGTTCTGTCTGGTATGAAAACTTAGATTAAGGTCATAAAAACAGACTACCTGACCAATCAAGGTTTTGTCAGGTAATGTCTCTTTTCATGCGCTCGAATTCTTCTTTGGTTATTTCACCTTTGGCGTACCGTTTTTTCAAAATTTCCACAGCGCTTTCCGAGTTAGCGCCACTGTTGGGAAATGATTTATAGTCGTCATACCTTGGTGGCCGGCGATAATCTCTGCCAAAAATTAAATATATGATAATAACCACAACGGCTAACATAATTATTGGCATAATAATCGGAAAAAACCACATCCCGCTCCATAAGCCTTCATGACCCATAATTTACTCCTTTATTTATTCTTTATACATAAGACAACAAAAAGGGAGAAAAGATTAAATTAATCTTTTTTATTATGGGCTGTGGTTTCAATTTTTCCTTCCTTGGCTAACTTGGAAATAATAAATACGGCGCTTTCCGTTGTAATACCAAGTTTACCGGCAAGAGTCTCGGCAGAGACAGAACCGCTTTCGGTAATGACTCGCAATGCTTCATCGGTAACTTCTTCCAGCCAACTATCAAATAGCCCGCGGAGTTCCGGCGTGGCATAAGCTGCCATCTCGCTAACCCGTTCGACAGATTCCGACATCTGAGTACACATATTCATACACATTTCCATCGGGGGAAAATTATCTCCCATCATATCCTTCATCGTCTCCATACCAGATGACCCTTTCCCCATCATCTTTTTCATCATCCCCATCGGGTTCATCGTAGAGTTTGACTGTTTTTTTTCTTCAGACATTCTATTTTCCTTTCTTTTTACTTGTTTCCTTACTAATTGAATCTATGGCTTGTGATATTATTTCGGCAATTTGAGGTTTATTGACAAAATATCTAACGAACGGCCCCTCTCTCACACATTCTAATATACCATATTGCTTCATAACTTTCAAATGATGAGAGACAAGGCTTTGTTTCAACCCGAGTTTGCGAACAATTTCGGATACATTTCGCGGCTTATTGAGAAGGTAACTGATAATCCGAAATCTTGAATGGTCTCCCATTATCCGAAGCAGGTTGGCAGCATTGTTTTCCATGACTATCACTTTCCTTAATTTATGAATAATAACATATCAACCATCATCAATATTAATGACTATCAATATGATTGTCAAGAAGTTTTTATCCTTATTATAGCCAAGTGTCTCACCGCTTGCGGTGAGATTAATAAAAGATGTTTGAAATTTAGTTAATTATGTATTTATGAAAATATCCCATCCCAAGGGAACTGTTGAAAAAGGTTTGATATTGGGTGTTTAAATAAAAATTAAGTCAAGTCACATTTATCTTCGGCGAACAAGATCTAACAGAACAACCCAAAACTTTCCATATCTTTCAATTATTTGTAGGAACACGCCATGGCGTGTTCCTACTGTTAAGATAAAATTATATTTATTTTCTAATTTTTGAGCCCCTCTTTACCATCAATACTTGGTGAAATCACTGCTGGCATCAAGACTGCCGGAATCTTCCACCTTATCTTTACCTTTTTCTTCCTGCCATCTATCGGCGGAGCTGGTAATTCCTCTTAATCTCAAATCAAAATCATCAGGATTACTGGCTTGACCCATAGCTTCTTCAAAAGATATTAAGCCCTGTTTATATAACTTCATAATTGATTGGTCAAAAGTTTGCATGCCGTATTGTACATTTCCCTGTTGCATCAATTCGGTAATGTCCGCTGTCTTTTCGGGATTGATAATGCATTCTTTCACCGCTCCGGAATTTACCATGATTTCCAAAGCGGGAACACGACCGGGCATATCCGCACGCGCCAGCAAGCGCTGGCAGACAATAGCTTTCAAAGTTCCGGCTAACAAAAGCCTAATTTGCTGATGTTGGTGAGGCGGGAAAAAAGATATAATACGAGTAATTGTTTCCACCACATTCAAAGTATGCAAAGTCGTCATAACCAAATGTCCGGTATCAGCCGCCGTTAATGCGATAGACATCGTTTCCAAATCCCGAACCTCTCCAATGAGGATAACATCGGGATCCTGACGAAAGGCATGTCGTAAAGCCGAAGCGAAGGTATCGGTATCACCACCCACTTCCCGTTGGGAAATGATTGATTTTTTATCCCGATAAATGTACTCGATAGGATCTTCAATAGTCAAAATGTTATCGGTTCTGGTGTCATTCATTTCTTCAATTAAAGCCGCCAAAGTGGTAGATTTTCCCGAACCGGTGGTGCCGGTAATAATAATCAAACCGCGTCTGGTTAAAGCCATTTTCTTAACAGCTTCGGGCAGATGTAATTCATCAAACGAAGGCACCGCCGTATTTACCGCACGAATGGCAATACCGCTGGTTCCCCTTTGGCGAAATAAATTTATTCTAAAACGTCCCAATTTGGCCACGGACAGAGCCAAATCCATCTCGTTTTTACGATAAAAACGTTCTCTTTGTTTTTCACTAAGGATTTGTGTAACGATTTGCTCCATCAAATCAATGGTAACGGGCTCGGTGGCAATTTGTTCCAAATGTCCATTGACTCTCAGATGAGGGCGAATGCCCACCCGAATATGCAAATCGGAGGCTTTCCGATTTAGCATCTCAACCAGCATTTGTTTTAAAGTCATGGAAATCCCTTTCCAATTATTTTTCTGGTTCAATTAAAAACATCGTTTGGCCGAATTCCACCGGTTGACCATTTTCAACAAGAATTTTTGCCACGCGACCACTGACTTCCGATTCAATCTCATTCATCAATTTCATCGCTTCCACAATACACACCACCTGACCAACGGTAACTTTTTCATTAAGGGAAACATAGGGGTCGGCGTCGGGAGAAGGGGCGGTATAAAAAGTCCCCACCATCGGAGATTTAATAGGCACCAAATTGTCGGTATTCTCCACCGGTGGAGTCGAAGGTTCAGCAACAGGTACGGTAGCTTGGGGAGGATTAACATTTCCGCTTTGGTGGTGAGTTATCACCGGTTGAACGACAGCATGGGTATCACCGCTTCCATTTGAAGAAGATGAAAGACGTTGAGTAATTTTTATCTTTCGTCCCCAACTGGAAACTTCCAATGATTCGATTTCGGATTCTTCAACAATCCGTATCAGTTTTTTAATATATTTTTCGTTCATTATTATACCTTATAATATGGTTGTCGATAAAAGTCCAAATCAAACAGCCATTATTAAAATTAAGTATTATGAGAATAATAATAAAATAATTGAGTTACAGTTCCAACAATTTTTTTGGTGCTTTATTCAAGACTTTACCACCGGTTTTGGTAACGAGAACATCATCTTCAATACGAACCCCTCCCCAGCCTGAAATATAAATACCCGGCTCGATTGTTATGACATTGTTAGCCATTAACTTATCTTTGGAAAGCGGAGAAACGCGAGGACCTAAATGGACATAATATCCGATACCATGACCGGTACCATGGCCAAAATTTTTCCCAAAACCGGCTTTAGTGATAATTTTACGGCTACTTTCATCCACCGCTTTGGCGAAAACTCCCGCTTTGACTTTCTTTATTCCGGCTAATTGGGCTTTTAAAACCAGATTATATATTTTCTTTTGCTTGGGAGTTGCTTTACCCAGAACTACGGTGCGGGTTATGTCAGAAACATAACCGTCATAAGTAGCCCCGAAATCAAAGGTAACCAATTCCCCTTTTTTCAGTTTTTTAGTGGATGCTGTCCCATGGGGCAAAGCCGAGCGATAACCGGAAGCTAAGATGGTTTCAAAAGCCGGTTTTTCGGAGCCCAGCATTTTCATTTGATATTCCAATTCCGCCGCCAATTCCATTTCTCTCACTCCGGGCTCGACAATATTCAAAATCCTTTCGAAAGCAATATCAGATATTTCCACCGCTTTTTTTATGTTTTTGATTTCTTCGGCTTCTTTGACCCATCCCAAATCCTCAAACACTTTATCGGAAGCAACCAATAAAGCGTCCGAGAAGTTTTCTCTTAACCGCTTTCGGGCATTAACAGACAAATATTCACCGGCATAACCATAGACATAATTTTTTATATTAAATTGAGGATAATCTTTTAAAGCAGCGATGGGATCACTTTTTACAATTTTTACTTGCGCCCCTTTGACTTGCTTAGCCGCTTGGTCTTTATAACGGAAATCGGTAAAAAAATCAGCTTCCTTTTTCCTGATAATTAATAGCCCGGCGCTTCCGGTGAAACCAGTCAAATATCTGATATGATCCAGGTGAGTTATTATCAAACCATCGAGATTTTCTGCCCAAATCTTTTTGCGTAAAATATTAATTCTGTTTTTTGACATAATGATGTTCCTTCTCTTTAATTTTTTCCTGAGCCTTCAACAGCTTTTCTTTAAGGCGGGGGTTATGATTTTTATCTTCCAGAATTCGGTATACTTCGGCAGCCATCCTTGCATAACCCTGAGCAAAATATAAATCCCCTATGGTTTCCGTATAAAAATGAATCTTACGTAAGTTGTTAGAAGAGGAAACGGTGGGAGAAATTTCCGCAGAACGTTTTAACGATATGGTGCGGGTTACCTCTTTCTTTTTAGGTAATAAAGGAGTAAAGAGAGCATGACCATCGGGATCAATCTCCAATATTTTTTGGTAATGGGCCATTGCCCCGATTTTATCGTTAGCGGCAAATTTAATATCCCCCAAATATTTCAAAGCCACCAAATTATCAGCATCGAGAGTAAGAGCATAATAAAACTGTTCGCTCGCAGATTCCATCTGACCGGCAAGATATAAAGCCTTAGCATATATCAAACGTGCCGATAATAAGGAAGGATATTGAGGGATATTTTCCTTACAAATTTCCACCGTTTTAGAATATTTACCGTTTCTCAAATAACGGGATGCCATAGCTACCCAGTACCCTTTTGAAGCCAAGTCTTCTATCCGCGAATGAGAATTTATATCTGATAATCGAAACATAATATTATAAAAAACAGATAAATAACGTAAAAATCAAGGAAATGAAATAAACTTTACCAAAAATATAGATAACAATCTACCAAAGTAACTATGGTAACAATTGTTTTAAAATTTTGCTGGTAGAATATCCATGGATAAATCTGATGCGTTTAACTTGTCCGCCATACGATTTGACAAATTGAGCCCCCGCTATCTCACTCAATTTATAATCGGAACCCTTGACGAGGATATCGGGTTGAACCTGTTCAATCAATTTATCGGGACGCTCGTCATTAAAGAAAACCACATAGTCGACCGGCTTTAGAGCCAATAAGACAATAGCTCGGTCTCTCTGTTTATTTACGGGGCGGTTTTGATCTTTGAATTTTTTTACCGAATTATCAGTATTGAGACCAACAATCAAAATATCGCCCAACAACTTTGCTTTCGTCAAATATTCGACATGACCGCGATGGATGATATCAAAAACACCGTTGGTAAAAACAATTTTGTTCCCTTTTCCCTTTAATTTTCTAACCAACGATTTTATTTCGCTTCTTTTTATAATTTTAGATTTCATGTGCTTAACCCAAAAAGCCTATACAATGCTCACATTAATTTTATATTATTTATATGATAATTAGTTATTCAAAAGCTTCAACAAGAAAAACCGGTTCAAAGATATCTTAAATAATTGTAAAGGTAGTTATTATTGACTAAGAGCTTCATGTAAACGGCCGTTTTTAATATTTCGTTCCAGCTCCGTTTTCAGCAATTCAACCGTAACCGCCGAGGTGCCAATTTCACCTACGGTAAGACCGGCTCCGGCATTGGCAATTACCGCCGCCTCAACCAAATCAGCTCCGGCACAAACCGCGGAAACAAAGGAAGCAATAACAGTATCACCCGCTCCCGTCACGTCAAATACTTTGCGAGCAAAAGTAGGAATATGAGTAGGAGGGAAACCATCACGAAACAAGGACATTCCTTCCGCACCGCGAGTTATAAGAATAGATTTTGCCTGAAGTCTTTTTAACAAACCATTTCCCACTTCAAGCATATCATTATCATTTTTAATCCTTTTACCATAAGCAAATCCCGCTTCATGATGGTTAGGAGTTATTAAGGATACTTTTTTATAATTGTGAAAATGTGTTTCTTTGGGGTCAACGGCAATAAAAATATCTTTTTCACAGCAGATACTAATAACTTTTTCTAAAAGCGAAAGAGTAATAACCCCTTTACCATAGTCGGAAATAATCACCGCCTTGATTTCATTGGCAACGGATTGAAATCTATTCAGTGCTTTTTGTTCAATATCTTTATCGAGTTCGTGACAATTCTCGCGGTCCGTTCTTACAATTTGCTGATTATTGGCAATAACTCGGGTTTTAATCGTTGTTTTACGGAATGAATCATTAATGAGCAAATCGTGGGAAATATGCTTCTCTTTTAGAAGCTGATTGAGTTTTATCGAAGCCTCATCTTCTCCGACCGTTCCCAGTAAAAGCGGTTCATCCCCCAAAGCTTTGATATTAGCCGCCACGTTTGCCGCTCCCCCTAACAGAAATCTATCGGAGGTAATTTCTACAATAGGTACCGGTGCTTCGGGAGAAATGCGGTTCACCATTCCAAAAAGATACTCATCAAGCATAATATCGCCGATAATCAGGATTTTATTATTTCCCATTCTGGAAGTAATTTCTGCGATTCTTGTTTCTTTTAAAGACATATATAACCTAATTAATTAACTTATAATATATTGACTTAAGTTGAGAATATATTAGAATAATTAACATAAGACAAGCTAAGAAAAATAATTTTAATCAAAAATAAAAAAGGTGAAAAAAAATGAACCCCAACCAACAACCACAACAAATTAATATCGAATTAGGCGAGAAAGAAGCCGAGGGGATATATGCCAATTTGGCGATGATTATCCATTCACCCACAGAAATTATTATCGACTTCGCTCGGGTAATGCCCCGTATGGCGAAATCAAAAGTCCTTGCGCGTATCATTATGACTCCCATGCATGCCAAACTCCTTCATAAAGCTTTAACCGATAATTTAAAAAAATTTGAAGCTCAGTTTGGAGAAATTAAAATCCATAGTGATTTCAGCAAATCAGCCAAACCGATTGGGTTTGAATCCGACACCCCACATACGGGAGAACAAAAATGACTAAAGGGTATTTTTCTTTTGTTCTCCATAGCCATCTTCCTTACGTTCTATCACACGGACGCTGGCCTCATGGCACCGATTGGCTCTGTGAAGCGGC
>JAADHM010000111.1 GCA_013151855.1 FCB group bacterium
GATTTAAAAGTTTGATTTTTAATATATTTTTTGTTATTTGAAAGAAATATTAAAATAAACTTGTTAAAAATCCGATTCTAATAATATAGTCGGGAAACAAAAATACTTCGGTTTATAAATTAGACAGAACCAATGAAAAAAATTATATTTATTATATTTATCATGTCGGTTCCATCTTTGGTTTGGGCTAATTTCATAGATTTGGATGGTCATTTGAATATCGTTTGGTCGCCCCCCACTTATGGTAACCAATTAGACCATTATTTTTGGACATATACTATAAATGGAGTAGCTGATTCTATTACGGGCACATCGCCGGCCAATGATATGGTAGAAAGTTCGGTTGTTCTTGATGACCCGGGTGATTGGGCGGTTTTTGGCATTAAAGCTATTTCCACCCAGAATGATACGTCAATAGTGGCCGTATCCGACACCGTTTTTTTCAAACTTAGTCTTGATGTCAACGATGAAGATATTGATAATTCCAATCTTGTCCCTCAGGATTTCTCGATTCAAGTTTTTCCCAACCCGGTTTATAATCATAACTTTTCATTGAAATGGAATGTAAACCAACCTGGTAAATATCAAATTGAAATTTATAACATCCTTGGTCAAAAAGTTAAAACAATTCTCAACGAAAGGGTTCCCATAGGTGAGAGCCAAAGATACATTGACGAACCATTGGCGACGGGCATTTATTTTGCCATTATTCGTAATGGTGATAAGCATCGGATGGTTAAGTTCACTATCATACGCTGAAAATAATTTTATCTTTCCCGATAGTGCCCAGCTTAATTTTAACGTTCAAATTACCGGTGATACCATCGTTATTTCCATAGATAATTTGTCTTCGCAACCGGTGGAGAAGTTTTTTCTTTCCGATTTTACCGCAACACCTGTTAATCTGCTCGAATGTCGCATTGATAATACCGTCGTTAATTCGGTGTTAACAGAGACTTTGTACGGCTCGGTCTATTCCGATAAATATACCACGCGTTGGGTTATCGGTACTTTTTCTAACAATCTTCGCTTGAAATATTATCCCTATTCAGGGGATATATGTTTTAGCGGGGCACATCCTTTTCCTTTTTTTGGGGTTATGCCGGGAATTGGGCCGCCGGTAAATCTGAAATGGACTCAATAAATCAGTTAGTTATCCTGTTAATAGGGAGTATTGATAAAATCTGTGGTCGGCAGACGGAGAAATCTGCCACCCATAATAACAAGAGCAACAGGTTACACAAATCCAAAGATATAGATTCGAAAACTTGTTGCAACCAAGTAATTAAATAGGTATTGTATAAGCCGATGTTTTGATATCAGTACCAAAAATTGGAGGAAACCACAATATGAACAGATGTATCACCTGTCAGAAACCGGTTAACAGAAACAAAGCACACATGATAATTGAATTGAAAGGCAAATTGTATCTGGCCTGTTGTCCTATGTGTCAATCCGAATTTGAAAAGAATCCGGAAAAATACATCCGTCGGATTGAGGATAAACACTCAAAGCGCTGACGACAAGCCGTTCAAAAACCTTCTCAGCTCATCCCCTCGGCCCATCTGCGCAAATGTACGGAGGGGTGCCCGACATTTTTGAGGGACTTTACCGTTTATACTGCTAAATCCAATTACCAGATAGTCTCCATAATTAGAGAATATTCTACAGTAGCAGTCCGCTTTTGATAGTCTGGCCTCCATCGCTGTTCTCCGATTCTCTTGTAACGCAGTGAATTGTGAAGCCGTTTCGGAATTCGGCACAATGATTGCTGTGACAAATGATAGAAATAATAAACAAGAAGGATACGATAAGGAAGATACATTCAAACATGTGTCTATAACATAATGCCCATGATGTGCATAGTGGCACGCATGGAAATGGATAAGAAAAAAGACCGGCAGCTCGGAGCAACATCCCCGCGATCATTAACCTTTATCCTGATTGGAACAGTCCACGGGGCTGTCTTTCGGGCAATTTAAGCAAGGAAACAGCGATGAACAGATGTATCACATGTGGCAAAATAGTAACAAAGCCCAAGGCTCAAAACCTTGTAGAACGTGAGGGCCATACCTATCTATTATGTTGCCCGCTTTGTGAGGAGGAGTTTAATCGGGATCCTGAGCACTATATGGCCGTGGCTCAGTCTGTTTTCGGGAATCACACTTTGAAAGCCCATTCTCAAAAAGGCACGCAGCAAATTGGAGAAGCCGTGCCAGACGAAAGATTCCCCGAAAACCCCCACCTGCTCCGAAACCTGCAGAGTGCCTTCGCTGAAATTGAGCGATCTTACGCGGATCTATACCGACATTTTGATCAGATTTCAGAGTCAGGTACCCTTGGAGGATTACGCAAAGCGCTCAGAGACCATTGGGAAATGATGGAGTCGCTACAGCAGAAAATGGCGGTTCATGCCGGCGTGTGCCGATTTGTTGTGTCTGTCGCTGAATCACCTGTGAAAGTACATACTCGGAAATAGATAGTAATGCGTGGGACATACCACACACAAAGCGAGGAATAGTGTGCCAAAATAAGGTCTATTTACTTGATAAGGTAAAATTCGCTGCGAATTTGAAAAATGAGGTGTTGAATCTAATGAAAGGCAGAAATTGTGATGGAGAATCTTATATGGCTTGTAATAATAGGCGGTTTGTTTTTTCTTATAATGCGGAAAGGTGGTTGCTGTGGCGGTGGGCATTCCCATGGCAAGCACACAAAGCATACCGAGGACCCACCGTCTCGCGATGGTAACGCGAAAGACGAAAAACACTCAGGTTGTCATTAACCGAGGGAGGTTGTTATGAATAGACTTTGTTTCAAACCAGTTGCATTCACGTTAAGTGTCTTTCTCGCGGTTACGTATATTCTATGTGTGATCTACGGATTGCTCTTTCATGAGTATGCAATGTTCAAGGCGTGGGAGGCCCTGTTGCCTGGTTTCTCTTGGCTGACGTGGATGACGTTTTTCATCGGTTTGGCAGAGACGATTCTGTACGGAATCTACGTGGCTCTGGTGTTTGTTCCTTTATATAACTACTTTAACCGTAAATATGGGCACGATTGCTCAGGCCAGTCTTAATCCTTTTGTGTTGAAGTAAATAATTTGTACCCGATTCCCGAGTTGCGAACATGCGAGAGAATATTAATATAATAGGTGCCGGCCTGGCAGGATTAACGGCAGCTATAACCTTGGCTCGAAATGGGTTTGCCGTTACAGTCTTTGAACAACACCCGGACGTGGGCGGCCGGTTCAACAATGACTTTCAGGGTCTTGAGAACTGGAGTTCTGAAATCGATGTTATGGAGGAACTGACAGAGATGGGACTCCGCCTGAACTTCGATTATGCTCCGTATTCGGATGGGTTGATACTCACGCCACGAGGGGAAGTATTTACCATGCGGTCAGATAGAACCACTTTCTATCTAGTGAGCAGAGGCAGCACTCCAGAAACTCTCGATTACGGTCTCAAGCGACAGGCCGAAGAGTACGGTGTCGCCCTCAAGTTCGGCAAGCGGATTGATACATACCACGGGCGGGTCATCGTTGCCTCAGGACCAAAAGGCGCCGATATCATTGCATCAGGTATCACCTTTGAGACCGATACTCCTGATATCGCGGCAATTGTCTTCGACGATTCCATAGCCCCGAAAGGGTACGGGTACTTGTTAATCAGGCGGGGAAAAGGCACAATCGCATCCGTCTTATTCCGAGAATTCCGGAAGGCTGACCATTATCGCACTATGTGCATAGAGCTCTTCAAGAACCGACTCCACTTGAATATTACGGCGTCCAGGAAATTCGGTGGGTTTGGCAATTTCTTCTTGAGAAAGCGTCAGAATCGGCACAACAAATTGTATGTGGGAGAGGCCGCCGGGTTTCAGGATTATCTGTGGGGTTTTGGTATGCGGTATGCTATTCGTTCAGGCTACCTGGCCGCAAAAAGTATCAGCGAGGGATTTGATTACGATACAGCCTGGAAGCGCAGCCTGCAACCGGCGTTGGAGACCTCACTGTCCAATAGATATCTGTTCGAAAGGCTGGGCCAGCGAGGGTACCATTATCTTGCGAACAGGCTCAGGAGCAGAGAACCAAGGGAATTACTTGGCAGAAACTATAGACCATCGCTCACCAAGCGACTTATCTTGGGTTTGGCAGCGAGAAAATATACCAGTCGCGTAAAGAATCGTGACTGCAATCACGATGACTGTTCATGCGTGTGGTGTCGGTGTGTTCAAAATGGACAGTTCGGAGTTTTCAAGGGCTAATTTGAACAGAAGTGGGCATATATAACTATAAAGTGTCAAGAGATATGTTACAGAGGGTTTTGCAAATTCGTACCGACGGATTTGTGTGACTTGCTGCTCTTAGTTTACATAAACTCACGTGTTGGGTCGCAATCCCGTTTACACGGGTTCAAGACCCAACATAACAGGGGAATAAATCAGTTAGTTATATCCCCCGCTAATACGGTGAGCTTCCAGAAATTTTAAAAAGGCTTTGGTGGCGGCTTTGCTGGCTTGAGCATTAGGGTGGGAGTCTCTGTCATTTCTACGATATTCACTTTTGAGAACGTTATTTTTATCGGCAAGAACATCAAACAGGTCAAAGACCAAAAAGTTGTCGAGCTTGGTTTCTTCTTGATATTTTTTTAAAAACTCCGTTTTCATCCAATTGTTGAATTTACGGGCGCGAGCGGCATTTTCCGGATTGGTGCGTAAGGGCACCAAAGGCGGAGCGGTGACATAGATAAAGAGTTTGCGGGGGTGTTGGCTGAAGATATTTTTTAAACTGTCAAAAGTAGCCTCGTAATTAGCTATGGTGCGAGTAGTATCATAAGGGTTACCATTTTTACCCCCTTCGCTAATAATATCGCTATTGGGGAAACAGGATTTAAACATGATAATTTCATTTTCAAGAGTATCGTTTTGATTATGGGGAGCCAAATTGTCGAATTTGAATATCTTGTCTAAGTTGTTTTCAAATTTGGGCAACCAATCGTTGATATCCGTTTTTTCGCCGATATCATAGCCATAGGTGGCACTTTGGACGCTGATACCCAATTCCATCAGACTGTCTTTAAGCCCGCCGTCGTTGATCCAATTTTGACCGACGGAATGATGAATGAAAACCAACCTTTTGGGCAATAGTTCGTTTACCCGGTCAAGGACTTCTTGCTTGGCGGTTAATTTTGCTTCCAGATTTTTAACATGTTGTGCCTTTTGAAAATATTTGTAAAGTACCAATAACCCTACGATATTGCCTAAAAGAGAAATAATCAAAATTATGGTTAGAATTTTCATTACTTTTTTTCCTTTTTTAAATTTTCATTATTGGGATAAAATATCTGTATTTTTGTTTAAGTTAATATAACCAACGTCATGGGCAACTTAAATGTTCCCATCAATCATTTTTGTTTTATAATTTATATGATTTGGCTTTATATTCATAGTGAAAAATCAATATTATTATTAATAATAGTGTAAATAGGTATATTATGATGATTTAAAAGCCGTTTAATAAGAAATGAGAATTTTTTAATTGTAGTTGATTGGCTTTTGGTTATGCCGATAAACTAAATGTTTGGGATAGGATTTTAAAATATTGTTTTTGTTTTTTTATCTTTGAGAAGATTTAGTTGATTACTTTATTTAAAAGGCTTAAATCAGAAATAAGCATAGTTTCAACATATTGTTAATTTCAGGTGATTGTTGGTGAAGATAAACGTAGAGCTGATAAAACATAATATTAAAGCTCATTTATATGCATATCTAATATTATTGGTTATCTTATTTTTTAGTATTTCTGTTTGGCGGGATTTGATTGCCGACTGGATACGTGACGATAACTATTCCCATGGTTTTTTTATCATTCCCATTGCTCTCTATCTCTTTTACCGAAAACGTAAGGAACTGGTTTTTCCCGCTAAACATTCCGGGTGGGGTATCGTTTTCTTTGTTTTGGGATGTTTGGGATTTATTGTCGGAGTTGCCGCCAGTGAATATTTTACCACCCGTTTTTCTTTGGTAGTAATGATAAGCGGATTTGCCTGTTATTATTTGGGAACCGATAATTTCAAAAAGGTATGGTTCGCTTTCTTTTTTCTTATTTTTATGATTCCCATTCCCGCTGTTATATATTATGCCGCCACTTTGCCGATGCAGCTTTTTGCCAGCAAGGTGACGGTGGTGTTGCTTAAAATTATCGGCGTTCCGGTGATGAGAAACGGCAATGTTATTATGTTGCCTGATTATGCTCTGGAAGTGGCCGAAGCTTGCAGTGGGTTGAGAAGTTTGGTTACCCTTTTGGCTTTGGGGGCGCTTTACGGATATTTGCGTATGCCCGGTAAGGTTTTGCCGGTGTTGTTGTTTGTCGGTACCGTTCCCATTGCTATCGCCACCAATATTTTTAGGATTTTTATTACCGCCTTGGGAGCTTATGCCATCAGCAAACAGTTGGCGGAAAATTTCTTACATGAAATGTCGGGGTTAATCGTGTTTGTCGTAGCTTTGTTATTAATGCTAATTTTTGGAGCCATATTAAAGTGGATAAGAAAAATTTTGCTGTCATCTTAATTATATTACTGGTTACTTTCTCGATAGCCTTAGTGATTAAATATTATCATCCTTCCTCAAAAGAGGATGTTAACTTCGATGATTTCCCTATGCAATTGGGTGATTGGCAAGGGGAGCGGGATATTATCCCCAAGTATGTTTCCGACTTATTGAATCCCGAAGATATTTTTTCCGCTTCCTACACCAATAAAGACGGGATTAGAGTCCATCTCTTCTTTGATTACTTTTCTTCGAGTGCAACTTATGGCGGTCCTCATTCACCGCGCAATTGTCTCCCCGGTTCCGGATGGCTTATTACCGCGACGACCAAGAGAAAAATAAATATCGGCGATAGAATTATTTCCGTGGGCAGATTTGATTTGCAAGAGGATAGAGAAAAACAGGTTATGGACTTTTGGTATGTAACCAATTTTGGAGAAACTTCCAACGACTATCGATTCAAATTTTATGAATTGTTGAGTTCGTTAACATTTAAACCGAAAGATATCGGTTTTATTCGTTATATTGCCGATAATGATCCCAAGAGTTTAGCCGCTTTGGATGAATTCGAGCAGCTTTTTACCAAAGAAATCTATAAGCGTCTCCCGTTTCAGAAATGATGTAGAATAAATTTATGATTGCCACCCCACCGGGCCGTTTTTAAGACAAGAAATTCTTTGAAAAACACTTGACAATCCAATGACAGCATACAATATTAGTAATTGAGCAGTTACTTATAAGGTGATATGAGTTATGAAAGAAGCGGCAGAACTATTTAAAGTACTTTCGGTAGATAAAAGAATAGAAATTCTTGAACATCTTAAAAAAGAAGCTATGAGTGTTAATGCCTTAGCGGAGGCTTTGGGAATAACGCAGTCGGCAGTATCTCAGCACTTACGAGTGCTTAAAGCTGCGAATCTTGTGAAGGATGAAAGGCAGGGGTATTGGGTATATTATTCTTTAAATCGAGAAGCTCTGGAAAAATGCCGACAAAGACTTAATCGAGTTTGTACCTGTGGTTGTTTAGGTAAATAAATATGAGGAAAATACACAAAGAAAATTCAAGAATGAAATAAGGGTGGTTTTTTTTATTAAGGGATATAAGTAGCTACGCATAAGCTTAAGTAGAAAGGAGGTGATAACAATGGCAAAAGACACAAAAGAAACCAAAGAACAGCTTAAAAAAAAGAAGCTTCAAGTCAAAAGCGAGACAAAAAGCTCATGTTGCTGTGGTTGTCTTCCACCCATGAAGACAAAATAGGCAAACCTTTACTCAAGGGAAGCGGGTTGCTAAAAAACAATCCGCTTTCCCCATCTAAAAAATCATATTTTGATTTTTATTTTATCCTTTTTTACGGAATATACTTTAATATTACAAGACCTCCAGTATAGTCCGCTACATAAACATAGTTACCAGAAACACAAATGCCCGTAGAGGCGTCGAAAGATGG
>JAADHM010000037.1 GCA_013151855.1 FCB group bacterium
CGATAAGCTGTTGGGAGTGCATATCATAGGTGTTCACGCCACGGAAGTGATTCATACCGCGGCATTGGCAATCAACCGTGGTTTGAAAGTTAAACAGCTTGGCGATTTAATCTTTGGACATCCGGTAATTTCCGAAGCCATTATGGAAGCCGCCCATGATTTTCATCATTTATCGGTTCATCTGGCAAAAAAGAAATAAGCGCAGAAGTTAGCGTCAGTTAATAATATTCATCAATTGTCGCTTTAGTCATATATAAAGAACCAAGAGCTATCTATTTGTGTGTCAATAGATAATAAGGGTAAGGGGAAAATGGCACTTTTACGGGTGCGCAAATTGTGCGATATGTCGGGTTGTATATAGTAATGTAATTGGATGTACAATATTTATTTGCTTAATAAACAAGAGGTTATGTCAGAATATTACGTTCTTTTTTGTTTTGGCACATTAATTGATACAAATATAGTGTTGCTCTTAAATATATATATAGTATGGCGGTGAAAGGTATTTAAGAGGTGGGATTAAAGGAGTTCCTAAGTGAGGGGGAACTCCTTTTTCTTTGTTTATATTTTTTTAATTTTCATGTACTATTTATTCCTTCTCAATTGAGTAATCTATAATAACCACTTATTTCTTGACTAACTCAGTTTAAATTATATTATGTAATTCTTAAGTAATGGCGGTGTAGCTCAGTTGGTTAGAGCAGCGGAATCATAATCCGCGTGTCCGGGGTTCAAGTCCCTGCACCGCTATTTTGCATGTCTAAATGTAATAAATAATATTGTCTATAACTTATCATACATATTAATAATATACACAAAACTCTTGTATCCTTCTTTAACTTCTGTAAATTGTATCAATGCGTTTTGTTTAATATTGAATAATGTCAATAGTGATTGGTATAATAATCAATGGTTATAATTTAAGGAGAAACAAATGAGAAAACAATCCGTAACGCTGGCAATTTCATTGTTCTTGTTTTTCTGGATGGTGGCGCTTCCAGTGGCATTTGCCAAAATCAAGATTGAAAAGCTGGATGACCTTCCTCGGCATACCTACAAAATTGATGTCAAAGCCGTAGACCTTCTTACCAATGATGATGCTCTTTTGAAACTGGCTCATGCCCTTCAAAAAGATCTTAAAGATGATCTTGACAAATATGAAATTTCAGATAAAACCACTCTCAAAGGATACTATCGGACACTGGGAATTATCTCAATGTTGGATAAAAACTATGATGATTATCTCAAATATCAAGAACTGTCTAAAAAACTTGAAGATAAAGAAGCTCTGCGGTTAACATCCGGACTCTTCACTCGTTCCTATATCGCCGCTGTTCAATCGGGAGATAAAGATTTGGCGGCTGTTATCAAACGCGAGTATAGCCAACGGGTGAATAAATTACCTTATGATGTCGTAGAAGCAGATCTGAAATCTACTAAAGCCAATGCGGAATTGGTCAGCCGTAATATGTTTGTGGGACTTGTTGACTCACGTATCCAACCGGTTCTTGACAAAAGTGATGGGGTGATGAGCAAGGATATGGCTAAGCAACTTGTCAGTCTTGGTTATGCCGTTCGCTATTATCTCCCTTACAAAAACATTCTTATAACAGTTCTTGACCAATATATTAATTCCCATAAAAAGACCTTGCCTAATATATGGACTAAACGAGAAGTGACTCTGAAGAAGGAAGATGGTGGCACTCCGGTGGTCGTATGTATTTGGGATTCCGGTACCGATATAAGTTTATATAAAGACAATCTGTGGACGAACACTAAAGAAATTCCCGATAACGGTATTGATGATGACCATAATGGATTCATTGACGATGTTCACGGTATCGCCTATACTTTACACTCCGATAAAACCACCAGTTTGCTTTACCCCATCGGAGATGTTAAAAAAGACCGCCCCCGATTGGAACGGTTGATGAAGGGCTTTTCGGATTTACAAGCCAATATTGACAGTGATGAATCCAAAGAATTGAAGAAAACCATGAGCACAATGCAACCGCAAGAGGTAAAGCCTTTTATTGAAGATATTTCCAAGTATGGCAATTACGCTCATGGAACCCATGTTGCCGGTATCGCCGTTCGTGGTAATCCTTTTGCCCGCCTTCTCACGGCACGGATAACTTTCGATTACCATTTACTCCCCGAAAAACCGACGATAGAACAAGCTCGCAAGGATTCCGTCGCTACTATCGAAACCATTAAATATTTTAAAGATAATGGCGTGCGTGTGGTCAATATGAGCTGGGGGGGAAGTTTAGCCGATATAGAAAAGGCACTTGAAGAAAACAATGCCGGAGGAACTCCTCAAGAGAGAAAGGTATTGGCACGGAAAATATTTGAAATAGGCAAGAGGGCTTTGTATGAAGCTATCAAAAATGCTCCGGAAATTCTATTTGTTACTGCGGCGGGTAATGCTGATAACAATGTAAAATTCGAAGAATTTATTCCCAGCGGATTTGATTTGCCCAATATCCTTTCGGTGGGAGCCGTTGACCAAGCCGGACGTGAGACCGCTTTTACCAGTTTCGGCAAGGTTGATGTTTATGCCAATGGGTTTGAAGTGTTGAGTTATGTCCCCGGTGGTGATAAATTGAGTCTTAGCGGAACTTCCATGGCGTCACCTAACGTAGTCAATTTGGCGGTGAAACTTTTGGCTGTTAATCCCCAACTTACTCCGACACAATTGCGCAGATTGATTATTGGTGCCGCCGATGTGAAACAAGTGGGAAAAAGAGAAGTAAAATTACTCAACCCGAAAAAATCGTTTGAACTCTTAGCTCAAATGAAGTAAACATTATGGTAAGGTCAGAAGGTTAATCCTTCTGACCTTATCAAAAACGAACATTTTTCTAAATATTCTGAAATTAAAAGCTCTTTCTTTTGTAAAAAGAAAGGCTATTTTTGTATGATTTTGGAGTTGTCCCTATAATTTATTTGAATTATATTGACATTTCGTAAAATTTGTATAATTGTTTTTGTTTGAAGTAAGTAATTTTGTTATTGACAAGGAAAAAATTTGTTTAAAAAAGTTTTGATAGCTAATCGCGGGGAGATTGCTTTAAGGATTATTCGCGCCTGTAAGGAGTTGGGTCTCGCTACCGTGGCGGTTTATTCGGAAGCTGATCGGGATGCTTTGCATGTTCGCTTTGCCGATGAGGATGTCTGTATCGGTCCCCCGCAACCGGGGATGTCTTATTTGGATACCAAACGTATTATCGCCGCGGCGGAAGTTACCAATGCGGGAGCTATTCACCCGGGTTATGGGTTTCTTGCCGAAAATGCCGATTTTGCCGAAATATGTGATTCCTGTGGGATTACTTTTATCGGTCCCACGCCGGGACAGATTCGTCAATTAGGCGATAAAGTAAAAGCCAAAGAGTTGATGAAAAAAGCCGGAGTGCCGGTCACACCGGGTTCGGAGGGAGTGGTAACAACTTATGACCATGCTCGTGAAATTGCCGAACGATTTGGTTATCCGGTGATATTAAAAGCCGTTGCCGGAGGCGGCGGGAAAGGAATGCGCGTTTGTCATGATGCCGCCGAGTTAGAAAGAGGTTTTCATCTGGCTGCTGCTGAAGCGGGGAATGCTTTTAGTAACTCCGATTTATATCTGGAAAAATTTATTATTAAACCCCATCATGTGGAAATTCAAATTATCGGTGATACTTTTGGAAACTATTATCATTTCGGGGAAAGGGATTGTTCCATTCAGCGTCGCCATCAGAAACTTATCGAAGAAACTCCCTCGCCTTTGATGACGCCCCAATTGCGTCAGAAAATGGGTGAAGCGGCTATCCATGGCGCGGAAATGGTGGGGTATCGCGGAGTAGGGACGGTCGAATTTCTCGTCGATGACCATCTTAATTTTTATTTTATGGAAATGAACACTCGTATTCAAGTGGAACATCCGGTTACCGAAGAGGCTTACGAAGTGGATTTGGTGAAAGATCAGATTAGAGTGGCAATGGGAGAGAAATTAAATTATCGCCAAGAAGATATAGTCCCCCGCTGGGCTTCTATCGAGTGCCGTATAAATGCCGAAGATGTTCAAAAAGATTTCCGCCCCACTCCCGGACGGTTGACGGGCTTACATATTCCCGGAGGACCGGGGGTGAGAGTCGATCGGGCGGTTTATACCGGATACATGATACCCCCCTATTATGATTCGATGATTGCCAAGTTGATTGTAAAAGCGAGAACACGAGAGTTAGCTTTGATTAAAATGAGGAATGCTTTAAGTGAATTTATCGTAGAAGGAGTACCGACGACGATTCCTTTTCATCAGGAAATATTTAATCACCCGGATTTTATCAATGGCAATTACGATATCGCTTTTCTGGAAACCAAGTTTAAAAATAATAATGTGTTAAACGATTCGGAAACGGAAAATAATGATACTATGGAAAAAGAAGCGGTTGATGTGGCTTTGATTACCAGTGAAGATGATAATTCATAAATAAATAACAATTATTTATAATAGGAGATTATTGTGAATATACCAGCGGAGTTAAAATATACCAAAGAACATGAGTGGGTAAAAATCGAAGATAAAATTGCTACCATAGGTATTACCGATTATGCACAAGGAGAGTTGGGAGATATTGTCTTTATTGAATTACCGACTGTTGGCGAAGAATTAACTCAGTTGAAACCCTTTGGAACGATAGAAGCCGTGAAAGCTGTTTCGGATATATATGCTCCCATAAGTGGTAAAGTGGTCGAAGTGAATTCTTCTTTGGATGACGAGCCGATGTCTATCAACAAGGATCCCTATGGAGATGGTTGGATAATTAAAATCGAAATATCCGTTCCCGAAGAGTTGGAAAAATTATTAGACGCCGATGCCTATAAAGAATTAATCAAGGCATAAGAAATAAGATGAATTTTATATATAAGTGATTGAATCCGCTATGCCGTATATTCCCAATACTGACGATGATCGTCGCAAGATGCTCCAAACAATCGGAGTAAGTAGTATTGAAGAACTTTTTAGTACTATTCCCAGCGCTTTACGTTTCAAACGTGATTTAAAAATTCCCGCTTTTTCCGAAATGGAACTGCTCAATAAAATTGAAAACCTTTCCCGCAAAAATAAAGAAGATATGGTTTGCTTTGCCGGCGGTGGTGTCTACGACCATTTTATCCCTTCAGCCATAGATACTATTATCAGCCGCCCCGAATTTATGACTGCTTATACCCCTTATCAAGCGGAAGTTTCTCAGGGAACGCTTCAAGTTATTTATGAATTTCAAACTCATATTTGTCGTTTGACCAAAATGGATGTAGCCAATGCATCCATGTACGACGGTGCCACGGCGGCGGCGGAGGCGATTATCTTGGCTTTAAATGTCACCGGAAAACGAAAAGTAATTGTTTCCGAAACCGTTAATCCCATATATCGAGAAGTTATTCAAACCTACTTAAGCGGTCAGAATGTCGAACTAATCGCTTTGTCTTTAAAAGATGGTGTTACCGATCTCAATCGATTGGCAGATATGACTGATGAAAAAACAGCCTGTATTTTAGTCGCTCAGCCTAATTTCTTTGGTCTTTTGGAAGATATGGAAACCGTGTCGGAGATAGCCCATAGAGTGGGGGCGAAAATGATAATGTCCGTTGACCCGATTGCCCAAGCAATTTTAAAGACCCCGGGAGAGTATGATGCCGATGTCGTGGTCGGTGAAGGACAGCCGTTGGGGATGCCGATGTATTTTGGCGGACCTCTGTTGGGATTCTTTGCCGTGAAGAAAGAGCTGGTCAGGTATATGCCGGGTCGCTTGGCGGGACGCACTAAAGATATCGATGGTAAGGAAGGCTTTGTCTTAACTTTACAGACGCGAGAACAACATATTCGTCGGGAAAAAGCGACATCGAATATTTGTTCCAACGAAGCTCTTTGTGCTACCACGGCGGCTGTTTATATGACTTTGATGGGTAAAACAGGATTGAAAAATGCGGCTTTGCTTTCGGCTGAGAAGGCTCAAAAAGTTGCTCAGGAAATTTTTAACATAGATGGTTTCGAACCGTATTTTAAGGCTCCTTTTGTAAGAGAGTTTCCCATAAAAACACCGGTACCGGCTCGAGAAATTATTCTCTCGATGGTAAAAAAGAATATTCTTCCCGGCATTAATGCCGGTCGGTGGTATAAGAGTTTTGATGATTGTTTGATTGTGGCGGTGACGGAAAAAAGAACTAAAGATGAAATTTCTGATTTTACATATAACTTAAAGGAATTGGCAGGTAGTGGAATATTGTCCGGTTTGTAATGCAAAACTTGAAAAAGATGCTACTTATTGTCATGTTTGCGGATATGAAATTAACAAAGACGAAGAAAGAGCTAAGTGGATTGTTTTAGGATATATTGATGATAAAATATCAGCTGATTTTGCCAAAGAAACCCTTAAAGCCTATAACATTCCCGTGGTTATATTTTCTAAATCAGGTTTTTTCGGTGATATTGGTTTAACTTTGAATCCGTTTTATAAAGCTTCCTCGGCTACTTATGAAGTATCGGTGCCCGAGGAGTTTGAAGAAGAAGCTATTGAAATTTTAAATATGACTATTGGCAAAAAATGGCAAAGAAAGGAAAGTAAATGACCTATTGTCCTCATTGTCACTATAGAACTTTTGTTAATACAAAAGTTTGTCCCCATTGTAATCGACCGATGTTAGATATTCATTCCAAAGATTATCCTGCCGCTGTTATCCCCGATGATACTTGGGTAGAAATAGGGGGCATTGCGGATAACAATAAATATGAATTGGCAAAAAAGACCTTAGATTCAAATAATATTCCGTCAGTTATTCTGAATGAACCATTCACTAATTCCTTCTGGCAAAACGGGATTTTAGATAAAGCTGAAATATCGGATAAACATCCAAGCTGGATTTTGGTTCCCAGAGAATTTTCAGATGAAGCGGAATTGATTTTATATGAGTTGTTGGGTGATAAATTAATGCCACCGAATAATACTTGGTTTTAATCTTTAATAACATGGAGTTTTTATGAAAAAAATTTGTGGCACATCGTTGTTTTTTATCATTATGGTTTTGGCTGTTTCTTGCGGGCAAAAGAAGATAGAAAAAAAATTAACCACCGCGCCATCTTATTCTTCTTTGGCTGATGCCAAAGCAGCGGCGACACCGACGAAAAAACTCATTGCGATAGATTTTTATACCGATTGGTGCTCGTGGTGTAAAAAACTTGATACCGAGGTATATACCGATCCGAAAGTTATTAGTCTTTTTTCCCATGAAATGGTACTGGCAAAAATCAATGCGGAAAAAGATACTGTATTAGCCAATGAGTTTCATATCAGTGGTTTTCCCACCATCGTTTTAACTGACAGTGATGGAAAAGAAATTGATCGTATTATCGGTTATTTGCCCGCGGCGGATTTTTTACAGACGCTCCAAAATTATCAAAAAGGAATCGGCACTCTTGCTGATTTATTACAACAGGCGGATACCGTTAACGATCGGAGTCTGTATTTCGAAATCGCTGACAAATATAAATATCGTGGGGGAGACAAAGAAGCGATCAAGTGGTATCAAAAAGTTATCGATGAAGGTAAACCCACCGATTCGCTTTCCGGAGAAAGCCGTATGGCATTAGCCGATATGTTCCGCCGCGCCAAAGATTATGATAAAGCACTTAAGTCTTTTAGCAGTATTATGAAGGATTTTAAGAGACAAAGCTTTGCTATGGATGCCGAGATTTGGAAAGCCATTGTCTATCGTCAAAAAAGTGATACGGCAAAAGCTATTACTGCTTTTGAGAATTTTATTAAACACTATCCTAATTCCAAGGATGTTGGTTATGCAACCAAACAAATTAATAAATTAAAAGGAAAAGCCGGTAATAAAAAATAAATGTTTTGATTTTAGAGGATTTTTTTTCGTTGTCATGAATCAACCTAACTTAATATATCAAAAAT
>JAADHM010000143.1 GCA_013151855.1 FCB group bacterium
CGTTAGTGATTAATTGCTCAAAGTCCTTTTCCATTCCGGTTTCACTATAATAAGCCGCCAGATAATTAATTGCATCGGTAGAATAAGGAACATATTTAATAGCTTGCTTCATCAACCATACCAGTCTTTTACCATCCCCTTCTTTCCTCAAAGTATCGGCAATACGCATAAAACTACGAGTATAATTAATCGTAATACGTCTTGTCGCTTCATCCTTATATACATTAGGGTCGGCAATGCTTCTAAAACGAAATTTTTGAGGGTTGGTAAACAAATCAACGGAAGCATCGATGTCAATTCGTCTTCCGCTACCGTTGGGAGTCATTCTCCATGCCATACCGTTTAGAACCAGCATGGAGTCAATTGATTTGCCTTCGAATTTTCGGGCTGATGAAGGAACGGTAATACAAAACTCTATCGGTCTTTTACCAAAATTCTTTTTAATAATTTCCGACACCACCTGATCCTGTAAACGAAAAACTTCCCCCTGTCGCGTTCTGAAAGGTCGTAACCGATCAATCTGTTCATCGCTCCAACCCAAGTCAATACCCATAATGGACTTCAGTTGTTTAATATACCATTTTGTATTGGCTAAAGAAAGATTGACCACCTTGATATCTCTCCTAATACGATATGCTTCCTGAAGACACCACAAGGGAAAGGTATCGTTATCACCGGCGGTAAAAAGAACCGCATTTTTATCGGTGGACATAAAAATATTCCAAGCATAATCAAAAGGTATATAATCATGGGAGCGATTGGCATAATAATAATTTCTCGCCAAACTAAAAGAAGGTAATAAGAAAAACACCAAAGAACTGACAATAACAACCTTTTTCAGCCAAGGGGTAAAGTCATTAACCATTTCTCTCAAAAAATTGATAAAAAAGGTCAGTCCACCCCCTATTGCCAAACCGAACAACATAAAAACAGGCGTAAAGAAATAGTCACGGTCTCGCACCTCGATATAATCGGCACCCGTTACCGGACTTTGACGAGTACCATCGGCAAAATTCATATAGAGCACCAATCCCACCGAAGTAATCAACAGTAAAATCAAAAATGTGGTGCCTATCTCCGTTTTTCTTCGTATCAACTCCCAGATACCAAAAAGTCCGATAACAAAAAGAATAATAAAACGATTTCCGATTAAACCATACTGTTCGTTAAAAAAGCGCCAGAAACCCATCCGTCGATAATTACCGAACTGATTAACCCATTCCGCACGGCGCTTAAACATCCGGGTGACCATCGATTGAGAGCCGTACTGTTTGCGCTCGATAAAATTCTTGGTCGCCGTAAAACTCCGGGAAGGATTATTTTCATTAATATCGGGTTGACAAGCAGAACGGATAGGGATAAAAAGATTATCGGAAAATCCGATTATAGCCATCAATATAATCAACAAAGCATTTTTCCATCCGGCTTGTTTAAAAAAGATTCCGGCAATCAAGATGGCAACCGCACCTACCACTAAGCCCCATAAGAATTGCATCACTCCCAAAATAATAAGGGACACGCAAACGGTAGCGATTAAAATAGGCCAACGGATATATTTCCCGATAACAATAACGATAATCGACAACAAAACCAAAGATACCAGCAAAAACATAAAATAACCTTTGGGGACATATAACAAACCCGTCATCACACCGGCAATAAAGATGAAAAGAGCGGTTATTATATAATGAAGCTGTTCTTGGTTTTTCTTTTTAGCAGAGAAATATTTTAAAAGTAAAAAAAATCCCGTAACTAATAATGCCACAAAAAATAAAATCCCCACCGTAGATAAAATGCTCGTAGGTTTTAATGACTGGTCGACTGTGGATATTTTTTTTAGGGCGTTAACGATAAAACCAAAAAACGGAAGTATAGCCAAGAGGAAACCTCCCCCGACATATAGATACAAAGCCGGTATTTTTTCATAAGAAAACACATAAAATAAATAAAAGACGGTTACGATAAGCAACGGGATATAATAAGGGATTTCACCGGGGCGAGAAGAAGTGGCAAAGACCAGATAGAGTTCCAGAATAAAAAAAGTAGCTACTACAAACCAAATTTTGGGCGGGGTTTCTTTTTTCAAGATAAAAAATAAAACCACTATGGGCATAACCATAAAGGTGGTCATGTGCACCCCTATACCGGCAAAAGCGATAAAAAATATCAGCAACATCAATCTACTGCCGAAAGCGGTATCTCTGTTTTCCATATAAATCATCGTCAGCCAAAGGATAGCCATAAACATCATCATCGATAAACCATAAACCTCCGCTTCCACCGCATTATTCCAAGAGGTCAACCCAAAACCCAAAAACAATGCCCCACTCACTCCCCCGGCATAGATAATAATACGAGTCAATAAAGAAGCATCGCCTTTAAAGGCAAACTTGATCATCCTAACAGTAGTCAAATAAGCCAACAATACCGCTAACGATGATGAAATAACCGAAAGCATATTAATCCGCACAGCGACATCGGTGGAAAAAGGGATCAAAGAAAACAAACGGGCAATAAGAACATACAAGGGCGAACCGGGAGGGTGAGGAATACCCAAAATAGAGCCGACCGCGATAAATTCACCACAGTCCCAAAAAGACAACGTGGGAGCTTTGGTCAAAGAATAAATTACCAGAGCAAAGACCCAGAGCAGAAAAGCAATAAGAGCATTTACCTTATCTAATTTACTAAAATAATTTTTCATACCAGCCTTTAACCGCATCAATCTTACTTCAAAAGAATTTCAAAACATTAAGTAAAAGTATAGCCATTTTAATAAGGAAACTCAAAGATTTATTTTTTAATCTTTTATCCGTTTTTCTTTTAACTATCTTCCTTTTTCTTGATGTAACTATCAAGAATGCCGTTGATAAATTTGAAAGATTCCAAAGTGGAATATTCTTTGGCCAATTCCAAAGCTTCATTAATAACAACCTTTATAGGAGTACTGGGAATTTTTTCTAATTCCACCAACCCCATCCGCAAAATATGATGGTCAATAACAGCAATACGTTTTAGCTCCCAGTTTTCAGCTAATTGAGCTATATGTTCATCAGCCCAGGGGATATTTTCCAAAACCAGCTTCAAAAGGGTATGGGCAAATTCTACGTTTTTTTTATTGAGCTCTTCCTTCTCCAGCAGATTTTCGAAAATCTTATTGGATTCTTTTCCTCCCTGTTCATAGGCATACAGAGTTTTTAAAACGATTTCGCGAGCACGATGACGAAGAGATTCTTGTATCATTTTTCAATACTGTCGTAGAGGTTAACCATTTCTATAGCCGCCGCGGCAGCATCCCAACCCTTATTACCGGCTTTGGTTCCGGAACGTTCTATGGCTTGCTCCAAAGTATCAGCCGTAACCAGACCATAAATTACCGGCTTGCCGCTATCCAAGGCAAGTTTGGCGATGCCCTTGGATGCTTCGTTGGCGATATAATTGAAATGGGGAGTGTCACCGCGAATAACGGTTCCCAAGCATACGACAGCATTAAAATCTTTATTAACTATTTTGGAAGCGGCATAAGGAATTTCAAAAGCACCGGGGACATAGACAACAGTAATATTTTTTTCTTCAGCTCCATGACGTTTGAGACAATCAATGGCACCATCGAGAAGTTTATCCGTCAAAAAATGATTGAATCTACTGACAATAAGAGCAAAACTTTTTCCAGCGGCATCAAGGTTGCCTTCATAAATGTTAAAATTCATTGGTATCACCTCTATTTATTAAAATTTAAAATGTGTCCCATTTTATCGCGCTTGGTCTCCAAATAACTCAAGTTATAACGAGAGGGTGTTATTTGAATAGGAACGCGCTCAACAATTTCCAAACCGTATCCTTTCAACCCAATAACTTTTTTGGGATTATTGGTTAACAGTCTGATTGATGTCAACCCCAAATCAACCAGAATCTGGGCCCCCACCCCATAATCTCTCAAGTCGGCATCGAAACCAAGCTCTTCGTTGGCTTCCACCGTATCTCTTCCCTGTTCCTGTAGTTTGTAGGCTAAAATTTTATTGGCAAGACCAATACCGCGCCCTTCTTGCCGCATATACAGAATAACACCCAAACCTTCTTTTTCAACCATTTCCATTGCTCTATGAAGTTGATTTCCGCAATCACAACGACAAGACCCGAAAACATCACCGGTTAAACAGCTGGAATGCACTCTTACCAACACATTATTTTTACCGGTAACATCCCCTTTAGTCAAAGCCAAATGGTGATGATCATCAATATCAGAGCGATAGAGATGGAGTTTAAAATTTCCGTAAGCGGTAGGTAAATCAACCGTAGTCATTTTTCTCACCAAATTTTCCGTCCGACGGCGATAAGCAATCAAATCACGAACCGTGATTATCTTTAAATTATACTTTTGAGCGAATTTCATAAGCTTAGGAACCCGCATCATACTGCCGTCATCATCCATAATTTCACACAAAACCCCCACCGGTTTCAAACCGGATAAATGAGCCAAATCAACAGAAGCTTCGGTATGCCCCGCACGCGAAAGCACCCCTCCGTTTAAGGCTTTGATAGGGAAAATATGACCGGGACGAGCGAGATCTTCCGGTGTTGCCTTATCATCGGTAATTGTTTTAATGGTTACCGCTCTGTCATAGGCTGAGATGCCGGTCGTTGTCCCGTTGACAGCATCGACAGAAACGGTAAAGCGCGTTCCCAATTTCGAGGTATTGTTTTCTACCATAGGATGCAATTTGAGCTGCTCGATTCTCTTTTCCGTCAGGCTGACACATACCAAGCCGCGTCCGTGAATAGCAAAAAAATTGATAGCTTCCGGAGTAACTTTCTCCGCCGCCATAATAAGGTCGCCTTCATTTTCCCGGTCTTCATCATCAACGACAATGATGAACCTCCCCGCATGAATTTCTTCTATTGCCTCCGGTATGGTGTTAAATTTATAATGGTTATCCATTTTACCATCCGCTTTCTATAAGTTTTTCTTTGGTGATTTTATTTTTCGAGTTATTTATATTTTTAGCAACGTATTTACCTATCATATCGAATTCCAAATTTACTTCATCTCTTTTTTTCAATGTTTTTATGTTGGTATTTTTGACCGTATGGGGAATAAGATTCACTGTCAACCAGCCTGTTTTTATTTTATTGATGGTCAGAGAAATACCATTAACAGCAACGGAACCTTTTTCAATGACGAGATGGTCATACTTCCGATTATATTTAATGGCTAACTCCAAAGATTCTCCAATGGGTTTTATGTAATCAACTATCCCGATATCATCAATATGACCACTGACGAAATGTCCCCCCAACCGCTCCCCTATTTTCAAAGCACGCTCTATATTGATTAGGGTATTTACCCGATAGTTTTTTACTATGGTTTTGTTCAAAGATTCCTGAGAAACCTCGACAACAAAATTATCAGTATCGGAAGCAACAACCGTCAGACAAGCACCATCGCAAGCAACCGAAGCCCCCCGCGGTAATTCTTTTTTTGAAATTGATGAAGCAATAGTTAAAATCTTGTAATTTCCCCGTTGGCTTATTTTTCTAACCATACCCGTTGTTTCCACCAAACCGGTAAACATTATCTACCCCTCTTTTGAGGATAACCGATAAAGACAAAATCTTTACCGTTTTGAAAACAATATTCATCGTGAAACTTTATAGACTGTGATAAACGACGAATATTTAATTCGTCGATAGCGTTAATACCATTGCCGAGAATCATAGGAGCTGTTATTAGAATCAATTTATCAACCAAGTCGGCTTTTAGAAAAGATGTTGCCAGTTTGCTCCCGCCTTCCACCAGAAGAGAACGTAAATTAAAATCACGAGCTTTCTCCATAAAATCGGTAAGGCTAATACCACCTTGACGATTTTTCTTTAACAACCAATAAATTACATTGTGACCTTTTTTAGTTTTAGAAAATCTTTCCATAGCTTTTTCGGTGGTCGCGATAATGGTTTTAAAATCTCGATTATTATCCAATAATTTCGTTTTTGCGGGAAATTTCAATGATTCGGAAATGATAATGCGATAGGGATTTTCTCCTTTTACATAACGAACGGTAAGGGCAGGATTGTCGGCTTTAACGGTTCCCGTACCAACGACAACAGCATCCGCCTCCGCTCGCAGTTTATGAACCATTCTTAACGATTTCGGGCTGGAAATCCATTTTGAGTCGCCGTTCAGAGATGCAATACGACCATCAATGGTTTGTGCCAATTTTAAAATGACAAAGGGTCGTTTGTTTTTATAAAAAGCATAATATGAGTCGTTCAATAAAGCGGCTTCTTTGGCAAGAACTCCCGTGACAACTTTTATACCCGCTTTTCTAAGCTGAGCGATGCCTTTACCATTAACTAGCGGGTTAGGATCTTTTTGGGCCAAAACCACCTTTGAAATTTTAGCATCAATAATAGCATCGGTACAAGGACCAGTGCGCCCGGAATGGCAACATGGTTCCAAATTGACATACAAAGTCGCCCCTTTCGCTTGTCCTTGAGTATTTTTCAAAGCGACAATTTCGGCATGATCTTTTCCGACGGCACGATGATAACCCTGTCCGATGATGTGACCTTTTTTAACCAGCACGGCACCAACCATAGGATTGGGTTTCGTTTTACCTCTTCCCTTCTCAGCCAAGGATAAGGAAAGTTTCATAAATTTATAGTCTGCGGAATCCGCCATAAAAAAACCCTAAATATTCTTCAGGGTATGGCAATACGGGATATAAAGAAATAGTTGTCTTCTTCCATCCGGACTATACCGTCGGTATCTGAATTTCACAGATTCTGCCGAAAAAAAGGCTCGCGGACTTTAACCGCCGGTCAAGGAATTACGCCTCACCCTGAAGACTTCTTAATATTGTGGGAAATATAAATCGTTCGATAAAAAAGGCAAATGATTTTTAAGATTTTATTGATTCACGACCAGCTCTTTAATCAGAGCTTTTATGTCTTTTAAATGAAACGGCTTGGGCAAAAGAGCTTTTACCCCTTTCATTGCTATTTCATCTTTGTTTAACTGTGTTCCCCAGCCGGTTATCATAGCTATTGGCAACTGGGGGTTTTCCTTATGGATAATTCCTGACAAATCAAGTCCGGACATGCCGGGCATACCCAAATCCGTAATTATCAAATCGTAATGATTTTTCCTGAAAGCCGATAGGGCACTGTGACCATCACTACAAGCAGTGATTTCATGACCATCGATGGTAAGCATATCGCTCAATACTTCCCTGATTTGCTCATCATCATCGACTAAAAGGATTTTCAACTGTCGAACCCTTTTATCTTTGCGAGTAATTTCTGATACCTCGTCGAGCCTTTCAACTTTGGGAAGTTTCACTTTGAACATCGTTCCCCGATGAGCATCGGACTCAAAATCAATTTTCCCTTGATGACGGACAACAATACCATGTACAATAGACAAACCCAACCCCGCTGAATGAGATTTCTTAGAGGAATAAAAGGGATAGAATATTTTTTCTCTCATTAAATTATCGATAGGTTGACCTTGATTGGATACGGAAATCTGATAATATTTATTTTCATCGGAAATAATAATATCGACCGAACTGTTTTCGTATGCATTCTCCACAGCATTTTCGATAAGTTTATCCAAGATGGTAAAGATATCATCGGAAATACCATTAATGAAAGCATTATCAACAAAGTTTTTAACGGTAACGGAAATGTTTTTTTCTTCAGACACTTTTTGCCATTTTAAGTCGCTTCTTTTAAAATAATCATTTACTGTTATTGCTAAATCTATTTTATCCAATTTTTTGTTTTTGGCACTTACGGAGAATTCCTGAACTCTTTTTATGGTGTCAGCACCGTCGAGAACCAGATGCTCTATTTTATTTAGCTCTTTCACCCACGGCTCATTTTTGACTTTCAATTTTAAAAGCTGAATTCTGCCAATTACCCCTCCGATTATATTATTCAAATCGTGAGCCACTCCCGAGGTCATATCCGCCAAAGCCGCCAAACTTTCCACATTGGCTAACCGTTGCGATGATTTTTTCAATAATCTGTTTGTTTGCGAAAGCTTTTTTACCGTTGCGGCATTTTTCAAAATATTATAAGTGAAAAGACCAAACACAGATAATAATTCTCTATCATTAACGGTAAAACCATCTATTTCATTCGTCCAAGTGACTAAAATTGTTTTAGAAGTTAAATCGAAACATACCGGCGAAACTAAAACAGCGGTGTAATCTCCTTTAAATTTATCGCTAATATCTTCCCATTTCCCAATAGATTCTTGACACTTGTTATCCTTGCAGCAAAATTCTTTTAATATCTTTGTCAATGAGCTGATAAAACCCGTATGGGGAGGGAGATCGTTAAAATAATCAACCATATTAAATAAATCAGCTTGCACATCATGAGTAAAAACACAAATTCCCGCTTGAGGAATAATTTTTCTAACATAAGCCATTAACTTCACAAGCAGCTCATTATAATTAAACTCATTGATATTCAATTCAAACATGTCTATCAACTCTGATAATCTTTGAGAATAATCGTCAAAATCCTTAAGTTCATAAGCGCCATCCATAGTAATTAGCAACAAATCCGAAAGTTGATTCAAAAGAGAAAGCTCCTGAAATAATTTTTTATCGGGAGGGTCTTGCCAGAAGAAAATCATCACCCCTCTTAAATTATGATGGGCATA
>JAADHM010000108.1 GCA_013151855.1 FCB group bacterium
AAAAACGAAAACAATCATGAAGACTTCTTAATAACTTTTACTTGCAAAATCCGTTGGCCTTCAACCTTTATAATCTCAAACTCGATATTATGCCATTTAATTATCTGACCTTTTTCAGGGACCGACCCCACCAAATCATAAATCAAACCGCCAACGGTATCGTATTCTTCCTGTTCGTAATCCGTCTCCAGATAATCCTGTAATTTCTCCACCATTAGATTGGCGCTTACCAGATATTGATGGTCATCTATTTTGACAAACTCATCTTCTTCCCAGTCGTGTTCATCCTGAATTTCGCCAAATATTTCTTCGATAATGTCCTCTAAAGTGACCAGTCCCGCCACGCCTCCATACTCATCCACCACGATAGCGATATGCTGGTGCTTTCTTTTAAATTCGCGTAGTAGTTCGTTGATAATTTTCGTTTCCGGGACAAAGAAGGGCTTACGCAAATACTTCTCAAGAACGAATTTTTCTCCGGGTTCGGGCATATTATTAAAAAGGTCTTTGACATAAATCAAACCGATAATTTTATCTATTTTTTCTTCATAAACCGGATAACGGGAGTGGCCATCTTTTAGAATCAATGCGCGAATAGCTCTAAAACTCATTGATTTTTCTATACCGACAATATCGATACGAGGCACCATAATTTCTTTTATAACCGTTTGGTCTAAAAGAAAAATCTGGTTGATCATCTCTCTTTCTTCCGGGTCGACGATAGATTGGTTTAATCCGGCTCGTTCCGCTACGGTTTCAATCGCCCGTTCGACGATTTCCTCTTTCTCTTCTTCGGTAACTTTTTTTTCTTTTTGAGAACGCTTTAAGGTTTTGCGATACATTTTAACAATGGGTAAAAAAAGAAAATATACAACACGAATTACCCAAAGATGTTTTATGTTATCGGGATTTAATGCCGTGAATGATGAATATCGAGGGAAAATTTCAACGGCCATCAGATAAAGAAACCACAAGACAATTAAACCGACCGGATAAAGAACAAATAAACTGAGATTTAATTGAGCAGAGAGTTCATGTATTATTTTCAATGATAAAACTGTTATCAAGATTAATAAAAAGGACTTATAAATTTCAGCCAACTGTATTAAAGCACGAGGATCAGCAGCTATTTTTTTTAGAAATGCTTTTTGAGTGGCTGACACCTCCGGGACTATATTATCAATCTCATCCGGGTCGACATAAACAGCTAAAGCATATAAAGATACAATATAACCCGACAAATAACCAAAAAAGATAATAATCAGTAACAATAAAATTATCATTATAAATCCTAATTTAAACCCAGATAGAAATTCTCAAGTCTTTTCATCAAAAGCTCATCTTTCTCTTTTTGATGGTCATAACCACAAAGATGTAAAAGACCGTGGCACACAAGCCTTAAAATCTCTTCGGTAATATTCTCCCCGTAACTTCTCGCTTGTTTCACGGCAAAAGGAACCGATATATAAATTTCCCCCATAATACTATCTTCGGTGTCAGGCAAATCAATATTGAAGGAAAGAACATCGGTAGGCTTATCTATTTTCCTATATTGCCTGTTTAAATCCTTAATTCTTTTATCCGAAGTGAAAATCAAATTGACTTTTCCTTTGGCATCGGATTTTAATTCTTTTTTGGCAACATCCCCAAACAACTTTTCAAGTTTTTTGCGGGGGATTCTTATTTCCGTTTCTTTGTAAATCTCTAAATTCACTCTTCTTCCGTTTTATCCTTTTTAGGATAGACAATACGATGGTGAAAAGTCCCGATTAATATTTGCACAAACGCTTCTTTAATCTTCGTCAAATCACGAATGGTAAGCGGACATTCGTCAAGCTCTCCCGATTGAAAGCGATCGTTGATAATACGCTGAATTAAGTTTCTGATACGAGCCGGTTTAGGGTCATCCAAGGTGCGGCTGGCAGCTTCCACGGCATCGGCAAGCATAGTAATACCGGTCTCTTTGGTTTGAGGTTTGGGACCGGGATAACGAAATTTATCGGCTACGGATTCATCGGCACCTTGTTCAACGGCTTTGTTATAGAAGTAAGACTGCACCATGGTTCCATGGTGTTCCTCGATAAAATTCAAGACATCATCGGGAATATCAGCTTCCTCACCCAACATTCTTCCTTTTTTTACATGCGAAGACAAAATTATAGAAGACATTGAAGGGGTTAAATCATCATGCTTCGATTTTAAACTAAGTTGATTTTCAACGAAATATTCGGGAATTTCTATTTTACCGATATCGTGAAAATAAGCCCCAACGCGAGCCAAAAGTGAGTTTCCGCCTATGGCTTTGGTTGCCGCCTCAGAAAGGTTGCCCACTAAAATGGAATGATGGTATGTCCCGGGAGCTTCCAAAGCAAGTCTTTTCAATAACGGATGATTCAAATCCGAAAGTTCCAATAAAGTAATATCGGTAGTTATGCCAAAGATAGACTCGAATACGGGAAGAATTCCCAAAGCCAAAATAGGAGTAATAATACCATTAATCAAACCATAGACAACCAAGGCTAAAATATCCTGTTGAGGTGATAATTTCAAGGTTTCCACTAAAAAGATAAAGATCAGATAGGTAAAAGCGGTAGAATACATAATACGGAAAAAATGGGAACGTTTGCGGACATGTTGAGAAGTAAAGCAGGCAACAATACCAACGACCGTAGTCATCAGCACCAAAGTAAAATCAAACCTATTCATAATTCCCAATAATAGTGCCAATACCACTGTGGAAAGAACACCGACTTCGGCATCAAATAAAATGGTGGTCAAGATAGGCAACAAAACTATGGGATATAAATACATAGAGAGTTCCCATCTTATGCTCAGCAAATGAACCAAAAATAATTGAATGGCAAAGACAAGGAATAAAGCCAAAAGCTTGGGGTTTGACTTGAATAAATCCCGTCGGAAAAAATATAAGAAAAGATACAAACAGGAAAAAATTGCAAAGACCAATATAATTCGAGCCAAAAGAGGAAGAAAAGATTGCAACCAACCCTTGTGAGCCGCCTGATTATGTAAAATACGAGCCATTTCATTCAAAATTCTTGCTTGTCTTTCACTTACGCGATGCCCCGAGCGAATAATGATATCTCCGGCATTAACAACTTCCTTGATGTCTGAGATGGAAGCCAGAGACTCATCAAGCCTCTTTTTATACTCTTTCATATTTACCCGTAAATTGGGTTGGATAAAAGTACGACCTATCAGATAGTAATATTCGACATCGATGGAATCGGTAGCATTTAATTTATTTAAAGCCGTTAGCAAACGAAGATTGGCGGTAGCTACGGGATATAAAACATTTCTGGAATAAATATTCTGGACTTCACCGTGCCTGATTAAAACATTTTTATTTACTGATTTGGGCAGCGAAAATTGATCGGAGAGGACACCTATTTTATAAATATTTTTTTGATATATTTCTTTTAAGTTTTCATAAACCTTTTTCAAATTATCTTTTTTCAAAGACTGAATTATAGCCGTCTGACTCAACAAAGGGAATTGTGAGGAAATCACTTTTATCTCTTCATCAATTTGTTTCTGTGTGGGGGAAGGATTCTTCTTTTTTAAAGAATCGACAATTTTAAAAAATCTCTCCAAACCTTTATAAGCATTATTGGTGATATTAGTATCATAATCGATAATATAAGGTACCGAGAGTTTCGTTGCTTCAATTTCATCCTTTAACTCCCGATCTGTTTTTTTAACGGTAATCTGAAAAGGGGCGATAATATCCTCAATGGACATTTCTCCCTTACGTGGCATATCAAGAGGGTCGTACAGGGATTCTCCGGGATATAACACCCCCACCAAGACAGAAACAACAACCAACAGAAGAAACTTAAAAGTACGCGATTGAAAAGATTTATTGGGCCGCTGACGGCTTTCGCTTTGTACTTTAAGAAGTTTCTTTATGCGTCTTTTTAATTTTAATAATAATGAATACATAGGGCGAAGTTCCTTTTCGCCTTACTTCCTTTTTTTAGCTTTTTCATACTTATCGTAAGCTTTGATAATTTTCTGTACCAAATGGTGACGTACCACATCCTTTTCGGAAAGGAAAATAAACTCAACCCCATCAATCCCTTTCAATATTTTTTGCACTCTCACAAGGCCGGATTTATTACGGTCTTCGAGGTCAATTTGGGTTATATCACCGGTAATAATAGCTTTTGATTTCTCTCCGATACGGGTTAAAAACATTTTCATCTGAGCATTGGTGGTATTTTGAGCTTCATCAAGAACAACAAAGGCTTCGTTTAGAGTCCGACCGCGCATAAAAGCAAGGGGAGCAATTTCAATAATATTTAACTCAATCAGTTTACGAATCTTATCCGGCTGGAGCATATCATAAAGAGCATCATATATGGGACGCAAATAAGGATCAACTTTGGCACGGATATCACCGGGAAGAAAACCCAAAGTTTCGCCAGCTTCAACCGCCGGACGAGTAAAGACAATACGCTCCACCTTTTTGGTTTTAAGTTCGGCAATGGCCATCGCTACCGCTAAGTAAGTTTTACCGGTTCCTGCCGGACCGATAGAAAAAACAATATCATTTTTTTCAATGGCATTGACATATTTTGACTGTCCGATAGTTTTAGGTTTAATCACCTTTTTAAAAGAATTAGTCAAAAGCTGTTCGGAAGAAATATATTTGGCGGGAGCAAAACCATTCTCTTTTATCATTCCAATCGCATAGTATACATATTGCTCCGTTAAGTAATTACCTTGTTTCAACCGCATCACAAAGTCGTCAAGAAGCCGGATAATGTTGTTAACATCATTGGTTATTCCCTCAATGATAACTTTATCTCCACGAGCGATTATTTTACAAGGGAAATGCGACTCTATAATACGAAGGAAAATATCATTTTGACCGAAGAGAAGGCGCTGGTCAATTCCCTCAATGGTATAATTTTGGGTAAGTTTTTCTTCTTGTTTTATACTCATATAATAATAAAATTCACTATTCTTCTCTTATTATCAAGCCCAATTCCTCAAGCTGTTCGGGATCGATTTCCGAAGGGGAACCATCCATCAATGACACCGCATTGGCCGTTTTGGGAAAAGCGATAACATCACGAATAGAATCACAATTGGTCATTAGCGCCACCAGGCGATCCAAACCGACGGCAATTCCGGCATGAGGAGGAGCACCATACTCAAAAGCGCGCAGCAGAAAACCGAACATCCGCTCAGCGCGATCATTATCGATACCTAAGATATTCAATATTTTTTGCTGCAAATCACGTCTGTTTATACGTTGACCGCCGGAAGCGATTTCACACCCATTGACAACCAAATCATACTGCATAGCTCGTGCTTTTCGCCAGGGATGATTTAGATCCGCTCCCGACAGCGACGAATCAAACCCTTCATCAATCAACGGTAAGTCTTCTTCATTGGGATGAGACACAATATTATGCATCGCCAGAAAAGAATCGGTTTCTTCGTCAAAATCAAACAGGGGGAACTGAGTTACCCATAAAAACTTCCAACTATTTTTATCAATTAAATTATGCTTACGACCTAAATGTAAACGCAGTTGTCCTAATATTTGCTCTGTTATATTTTTCTTATCGGAAATAAGAAACAAAGCATCGCCTTTTTCCAAAGCGGATTTTTGATATATCTTCTCTTGGAGGGCTTCATCGATATATTTTAATAGGGGAGATTTATCACCGCTATCTATGCGAAGAATATAAGAAAGACCACCTGCTCCCCATTCCTTTACCAGTTGAGTCAATTCATCAATCTGTTTACGCGAATATCCGGCACCTTCTTTGAGTACCAACCCTTTTATCACCCCTCCGGAATTGACATTGTCGACAAATACCTTAAAATCACATTCCGAGAACAGTTCCGTTAAATCAACAATTTCCATTCCAAAGCGAAGCTCCGGTTTATCAATACCCCAGCGATCCATTACTTCTTTGTAAGTATAACGAGGAAAAGGAATTTTTAAATCAATATCGAGAATGCTTTTAAAAACATCTTTCATCAACGCTTCCATAACAGTAAAAACATCTTCGGGAGTGGCAAAAGACATTTCTATATCGATTTGAGTATGTTCCGGTTGACGATCAGAGCGCAAGTCTTCATCACGCAAACAACGGGCGAGTTGAAAATATTTATCAAATCCGGAGACCATCAAAATTTGTTTGAAAAGCTGAGGGGATTGTGGAAGAGCATAAAACTTACCCCTGGAAACTCGGCTGGGCACCACATAGTCCCGAGCGCCTTCGGGAGTAGAACGTATTAAAAGGGGAGTTTCAATTTCATAAAAGTCTTGATGGCTCAAATAATTACGAACTGCCAGAGCCACATTATGGCGGATACGAATATTATCCTGAAGAGGTTTGCGCCTTAAATCAAGATAACGGAACTCAAGACGAAGCTGTTCGTTGGCTTTACAGTTATCGGTTATCTCAAAGGGAGGTGTATGCGATGGAGATAAAACATAAAATTCATCCACTCTGATTTCAATATCTCCCGTTGACAATTTAGGGTTAACGGTCCCTTTGGGCCTGGTAATTACTTCACCGATAACAGCCACCACAAACTCGTGTCGGGAACGGGTGGCTTCATCAGCCATCTTTTGGTCGATTTTATTAGGATCGATAACAACTTGAGTGATGCCATAACGGTCACGTAAATCAATAAAAAGAAGTCCTCCCAAGTTTCGATAATTATCAACCCAGCCATTTAATTTAACTTTTTTACCCGCATCGGATAACCGCAATTCTCCACAGTTATGTGTTCGTTTAAGTTCTGAAAAGGTTGGCACTAATTCCTCTCTAAGTGTTTATTATTTATATATATATCGGCATAAACCGGTATTTATTGATTGCACCATAAATCTTAAATTACGGTCAGAAGTTACATTATTCTCTTTCATAAGTCAAGAGGAGCACATTTTAAGGATTAATAATATAACCATATTGCCTGTAAATATTTCTCTTGTTCTTTCATTAAAATAATAGATAAAATCACAAAGCAAGGGAGCTTGTGTTACATAATATAAAACAAATTCATTCACACTCCATCACTTAAAAATAAAGCAAAAAATGATATAAAACATGAGATAACTACTGAAACCTATTGACAAAGGTAGCATTTAATAGCTATTTCTTCTAAATTCAAAACAAGATATTGACGATAATTTAATATTATGAACTTGTCACGTTATTTCACAGAAGAAATGGTAAAATTGGAAATGACTACCATTATTGAACCTCTTGCCGAAGGAGAATCGATAACCAAATGGTGTCAACAAGGCAAGGCTTTGGTTCTCGATGAATTGGTATCTTTGTTAGAATTCAGCAATCGTATCGGAAACCGCCATAAGTTACTGATTGATTTTATCAACCGTGAAAAAAAAGCCACCACCGGTATCGGATACGGAGTGGCGATTCCTCATGTACGCTCCAAGCATGCCAAAGAATTTATGATTGCTTTTGCCCGCTCCACTAAGGGCTACGATTTTGATTCTTTGGACAATCAACTATCTCATCTCTTTTTTATTATGGCCGCTCCACCTTATGATGACAGTCTCTATTTAAAGATTTTCAAATCCTTAGCAGAGATACTTCAATACCAATCCTTTCGTGAAGAACTGATGTCCCTCCAAAATCCCGGTGAGCTTATCCGCGCTATCCGTGCCATGGAATAGATAAAAACCCTAACTAATGATGTATCAATTTCATTACAAAAAACATATATTCTATGGACATGATGAAGGAGCCGGTCCATTGGTA
>JAADHM010000219.1 GCA_013151855.1 FCB group bacterium
CCGATTCCTCCGAAACTTTTAGAGGAAATAAAGAAAAAACATTAAATTTTGGATAATCCAATCGTGGAAGATAAAAATAAGCTTAAAGAGACTCTTAAAAAGTATAAGAAGAGCCGTTACCATGTTCGCGGTTGGTCAGAGTATGAAAGAGAACTAAAAACTCTTGTTAAAAAGATTACTGCTTATGTCAAAAAAAATGATATTACCATTGATGTGGTCGTTCCAATTCTGAGAGGTGGTAATATTCCGGCAACCTTTCTTGCCTATGCTCTTGATGTTCTCATTATTTTACCCGTCCAATATAAATACTTTTTCATCAAGAACAGATGTCAACTGAGGCGAATGATGGGGATTGATAAAAAGCTCGTTTTTAAAAAAGATCCTACATTTCTTCTCATTGAAGGAAACCATTGTTATGGCAACCAAGCCCGCCATGCAGCCATAGACCTCAAAAAAGAATTTCCTCAATGCCGAATTATTTATGGTGCCTCAAACATGGATTATAACTATCAAAATGTTGTAACAGAGGCAGACGTCTGTTTTTATGGAAGGCTAACTAATGATTGTAAAGAACTTACAGACAAGGAATGTAAAAAGCTTGGAATTGAGAATAAAAAAGAGCTTTTGTTTCCCTGGGAGAATATCAGAGAAGAATGGGAGATAATTGAGTTAAAACAATATCCATACAAGAATCTTCAAAAAATAATAAAAAACTCAACTTTTGTTCAGGAATTTGATTTGGGTTGAGAAATAGCCAGAGCCTATCCGGAATAATCATTGCCAATCTTTCGCTCAAACTGTGAATATCTGTCAACCTCGTAGGTTGGAACAAAGAATTAATTGGTAGAATTTCGCTGGACAAGGGTTAATTTCCATTGAATCTAGTTTTGTTGGTATAATATGGGCGGGATATGACTATGGATATAGAACATGAAGCTTCTTCGGAACTGGAAATTAATCCTAAGGATATAGCTGTGGTGACAACAACCTTTTATTCTAATTGGTCCTCACAGCGGATTGGTAAACAAAACCAAGTTGATAATGTTCGGGGGGATCTGGCAATTCAAACTTTGTCTGCCGCCCAAGATGTTGGTTATCGAATGGTAGTCATTGATGGGGGGAGCTCCAGAGCTTTTATAGAGACACTGCAAGAGTTAGGAATTGAGGTTAAACCGGAGTCGGAACGAGGAATGAGTCCAAGCCGTCAGCAAGGATTTAAAGAGGCGACAGAGTTACCTGTGAGAGCGATTGTTTGGACAGAACCGGAAAAAATATCCCTTGTTCGCGACTGTTTGCCTCGTGCAATTTCGCCAATTTTACATAATGAAGCTGACATTGTTGTCCCCTCACGAACAGATAGCTCATTTAAAACTTACCCTCCTTATCAGGCAACCTATGAACGACGCGCTAATACACTATGGAATGAAATCCTGAGAAGGAGAGGCTTACTACCAAAAACAACTCCTGATCTTGACGTTTGGTTTGGGCCAAAAATTTTTAGAAATGATGATGCATTAACTCAACTATTTCTCCGTCAATACAAATTTGCCGGCGGTAGGTCAAAGCTTCATGAAATTGTTAAGCCGGAACTTTGGCCAAATGCCACTTTTCTGCCGATTATTGCCGCCCTTCATCAAGGTTACCGGGTTACAAGCGTTCCTGTTCCCTATGCTCACCCTGCTCAACAAACTGCTGTCGAAATTGACAGTGACAAATTTAGACGGAAGCGACAAGTGCAGTTGAGAAACATCATTACCAGTACTATTGAATTCATTCGTCTACTTGAGCAAGATTCGCAAAAACCATCTCGGCTTCATCTTGTTAGCTAATCATATATTTCAAGTTTTACCTCGACGGCTCTAAAACGTGTTCCAAGCACCCGAATTATAAAGGTTAATGATTTCGGCAAGGGAAAATAAATTCTGGGTAAATTTTTTTGTATATAATATTCCGAATGTCACAGGAACTAAAAACGCCGGAACCGACTAACAGTATTCCCCTCATCGGGGTGCCGAAGAGTTTAGTAATTCAACGGGTTCAGCAGATTATCAGCAAGGAGCGTGCCGGTGAAATTTTAGAAGGCTCTTTACATTTTCTTCTGCCTGATGACACTGATGAGGCAGGACGCATGGGAAAGTCTCGGGATAACAAGGCCGCAGATTTATTCAACATTTTACGCAGGAGAGGGGTACATATTTTAAATATATATCCAGGCAATGTTAACCCGGGGACGGAAAAAATTATGACTATTTTCGGATGAGTTATAATGTAAAACATGGAGGTACGAAAACGGTACAAATACAGTCCTCTGGTTTTAAAATTGCGTAAGGCAATAATTGAGGAAGCGAAAAAATCCAAACATATCAGCTCCTGGTTTTTGCCCCGGCATTTAATGGAGGTTGAGCGTTGTGCGAATCGACTTTGTGATAAGTACTCCCAAGCCGATCGGGATATTGTTTGCTTGGGTGTTTGGTTTCATGATATTGGCAGACTACGTGGTTATGACAAAAAACATGATATTTATGGAGCAGAGGAAGCTCGAAAAATTTTATCCCAAGCAGGTTTGCCGTCAGCGAAGATTGAAAAAGTATATGAAGTTTGTCGCTCTCATAAATGCGAAGATGTTCAACCTAAAAGTTTGGAGGCTAAAATTCTGGCGACCGCCGATGCTATGAGTCACTTTATGCACACCGTTTATCTCAGACTGTTTCTCTACTATCAGACTGAAATGACTTTTGATGAGAGCAGGATATTAATAAGGAAGAAATTGGAAAGAGACTTCAACAGAAAAATATTCTTCAAAGAGGTAAAAAACCAGCTTCGGAAAAAATATGAGGCTATGAGATTTGTTTTGCAAGATTAATTTTTAACCATTAAAGACGAGACGGAATTAAGTATCGGTAAATTCTATTCTCCAATTTTCAGACGATAATATATACTTATTGTCGTGAGCAGGTCCACCACGCTTTTTAAAACTAAAAGGGATGTTATTGTTGGGTTCTTCTTATTTATCATCAGCGCAGTTATTATTGTGGCCTTGTTTCAGCCCCTATGGCTAGAAAATGCACTTTTGAATATTAAATCGACAGGAATTGATGGTAAGCCATGTAACGTTCTACTTCTCTGCACGGTTAAAAAATTCAAGCAAGAGGCATTTATTAATTTGGTAATGAATAAATTAAAGAGTGGTCAATATGTTGTAAACACTTCTTTTAAAAAGGATAGGATTTTGAACAAACCCATTGCCAAAGGTTCGAATTTTTGGCACCGAAGTTTTGCGCTTAACGATCTTGAAGATATCAAACTAATGTATAAAGGTAAATCTATTTCTCCAAAAACCTTTCTTAACAAGGCTTTTGGCGCTAAAGCTATAATTGAAGGAGTTCACCAATCACGTTTCACTGGTTCAGATACTGATTATTACTCGGCCATCGATAGTATTAATATTCTACAAACTTTAGATGAATGGGTTACAACCGATAATTTCAAGATTTTTAGAAATAAAATTTTTAGTTTTGGGTATCCTCCCGGTTGGAGAGTAATGGCCAGCAGTAAGAATTCAGTGACCTTGGGAAAAGAAAGAGTGCCAACTGGTAAATTACAGCACGAGCGTTATCAAATTAGCATTAGTGCGTCCGATTCAGAAACAATGCCTACAGGTGATTCTACGGAATACCATCAGATTTTCTGGAAAAATTACAAGTTTGTTTTTAATGAGCCGATTGGTGCAAATAAACTCGGTGTAAATTATTGGCTACAAATGGACAAGGGTCCAGTTATCAAAATGAATATTATGTATCCCTTCCAGCCGAAACCATTCTTCTTCAATTCCACTGATGGGATGATGTATTCGCTCTTGAGCACGTTGCAAATAAAGCCGGTGACGCTTACCCGCCAATTTTAGTCAGGGTTGATCGGAGAGTTGGTTAGATTGTCTCCCAGGTGTTGATGTTGATTTGTCCAAAGTGTCCATACCTTGATAAGCTCAGAAATATTGGCTTCCTTAAATTGAATCGTTCAATAATTGCCTGTGGCCTACAATCAAAGTCAAATGTTAACTCTTTACGGTTATTAATGATCGCCTGTTTAATAAGTGGTTCCGGTTTGCCGATAACATAACCCAACCGTACCAAAACTTCCTGCCCTCCATATTTGTGCAATAGTTTAAGAGCTACCCATCGTGCCATATATGCGGCTGATCGATCGACTTTCGTGGAATCTTTTCCTGAGAACGCCCCGCCGCCGACAGGAACGCGGGGACCATAAGCATCAACGACAATTTTTCTGCCGGTACAACCAGAATCTGCTTCAAATCCGCCTACAGAAAAGGAGCCTGTAAAATTGGCATAAATATTCTTTTCATTCACGTCGGGGACATGTTTTTTTATATGTTTAACCAGTTCTTGACGGGTTCTACCTTGAACGGACAAGACAATACTGGTAATCTTTCCCCCGCTGATTACAACCTGTGATTTGCCGTCGACGTTAAATCCTTGGAGTAGTCTTCTTGCCAGATACAGTTCTTGGGGAAGAAATTGCTTATTTTCTCTACAGGCATAACCGACCATGATTCCCTGATCTCCGGCTCCTCCTTTATCAACGCCCTGGGCAATCTCAGACGACTGTCTGGTTATGTATGAGGTTACATTAATGTCCTGGCCTGTGAGTTTTTTGTAATACTTTTTAACAATTTTTTCGTGATTTATTTCTCCTTTTGATGTGACTTCACCAAAGAGAGAAATCTGCCCATGCCCTCCTGCAGTTTCGATGGCGACCCTCGAGAACGGGTCAATTTTCAAATACTCATCAAGGAGAAGATCAGAAATCTGATCGCAAATTTTATCCGGATGGAGGTAGGTAACCGATTCAGCTGCGTACTTTTTCATATATCTAAAAATAATTTATAATGCTGAATCTTTTATCAAGGAGGAGATTTTAAGGGTATGACGGGCCTTTCATCTCTCTTGGTTGGAGCACCTTTTAACCAGGCGGTTAATGGTTGCTGACGAGTCATCGAGCCAAGCCTCTCATCGTACTCTTGATAAAAGAGTTACCTGCATTATATCAAACCAATAATTATTTGTCTGCTACACTGGTTGGTACCCAGATATGATTAAAGTGGATTTTGTTGAATTTCCTACAAGTGATGGCCTCACCTTGCCAGGTCTGCTTTATCGACCCAAAAAGTCTAAGAAAGTTATCATCTCCCTACATGGTAATGGCGGCTCGTCTGTTTTTTATGGTGAAACTAAGAAGAGAAAACTTGCGGAAGTTTTTGCAAAGAAAGGAATCTCTTTATTTGTTTTCAACAATCGCGGAGCCCATATCATCAAGGAACTAAATATCAAAAAGAAAGATGGGGAAATAGAAAGACGGCGATACGGAATGGCCTATGAAAAAATCAAAGATTGTGTGGAGGATATTGAGGGGACGATAATGTTTCTGGAAAAACAAGGGTTTAGAAAGTTTTATTTAATGGGCCTGTCTACCGGTGCCAATAAAATTTGTGTTTACAACTATTACAAGCCAAATAATAGAATCAGCAAATATATTTTGTTAGCGGGTGGTGATGATACCGGTATTTATTATCACATGATTGGTAAAACTCTGTTCAATAAACTATTAACGAGGGCCAAAGAAAAGATAAAAAATAATCAAGGAGAGGAAATCATTACCGACCCAAAACTGATCTCATCAGAAATTTTTTCTTATAGTGGATTTTATGACATTGGTAATCCTGATGGCGACTATAACTGCTTTCCGTTTTATGAGGTTATCCATAAAGAGAAGCTTTCAACAAAGCCCTTATTCCGTTATTTTAAATTGATCAACAAGCCTTCTCTCATTATTTATGGAGAAAAAGACGAGTACGTGTGGGGAGATGTTTCTAGAATTATAAACATCTTAAAAAGTTATCAGCCTGATTTGATTTATAAAATCATCAAAGGCGCCGACCACAGCTTTACCGATCACAAAGAAGAATTGGCGAGAACGGTCCTTAATTGGATTTACTAACTTACCCAGGAACGACGGAAAAAAGTGAATCGTCCCGGGCGGGAGGCAACCAAAGAAGGCATAATTACAGTTCCTTTGAATGGCTTATCCTCAATAATGTTATCTATATTTTCGAAATCTTGACCATTAGCGACAACAGCGGTTAAACCTATTTTCTTTGCCAGCTGAATCGATATTGGGTCAAATGGGGTGTTAAGGCCTGGAGACCATTTACAGCCAAAAAGCTTACTCATTTCTTTCCAGGTAATTCTGTCAATTCTTTTAGCCCCTTTAAATTTTTTAGGATCGCGATCATAAACGCCGTTAATATTAGAAAGATTGATAACCATACTGGCGTGGTAATCCCTTGCTAAGATGACGGCATCATAATCGGTTGACCAGCCGGGCTTCCAGCCGGCACCAACAGCTACCGGCTCCTTCCAGTTGATAATTTTTTTATTATAGTCAGTCACTATTCTTGGATGGGCAATGTCTCGGAAAATTGTACGCAGTAAGTGGGCGTTTAGGCGGGTGGCGTGGATTCCCAGCCAATCTAAATCGTCATTTTCTACCTTTTTGATAACCTTTTTTACCGTGTTGGGGTAGGCGCGGGCCGTTTTCCCTCCTCCGACTACTAGTAAAAAACGAATTCCCTTACGAATTTTTTTCCTTATCAATATATTCAATTTTTTAAGAAAAGTGGTATCAATACCGGACGGAGGGATAACTAAACTGCCGCCGACAGAGATAACTATTGGCGGTTTTTTTGGTTGAAAAAACATTTGGTCAAAAAAAATCCCCCAATAACTGGGGGAGTAAATAATCGGACCCTTGGCAGAGTCCGGAACGAATAATCAGCGGCAACCTTTTATCGCTCATCCCTTAAAGTATAACTAAAATCTGATGTCAAATCAATATATAATATATTCATTATGATTAAAGACGTGTCACAAACATGAGAATTCTTATTATTCAAAATAATCATTTTAATTTAGAAAAGAAATATACAGATAGACATTTGCAGAAAATAAAGAATGTAGATCGTGGAATAAGTGTTAACCTTATAAATTACCAAAAAGAGGTTATTAATAAATATCTCCCGGAAACAAACATTTTAATTTGCCCCCGTTTTGGATTTTATGACCTGGTGGATCTATCAGTAGCAAAAAAACTTAAGTGGGTGCATGTTACTTCGGCGGGAGTGAATAGTCTTCTTAAATTCTTTAAGAAAGTAAACATATTGCTTACAAATTCTTCGGGAGTACACCCAATTCCCATTGCTGAACATGTTTTTGCTTTCTTGTTAATGTTTACTCGACAATTAAATAAAACCTATCGCCAGCAGATTCAAAGCAAAAAGTGGCTCCAGAATAGCAAATTACCCAAACCGGTAGAACTACACAATAAAACAATAGGTATTGTTGGTTACGGTAGAGTTGGAAAACGTATAGCGAAAATTTCCAGAGCATTTGATATGAAAATCATAACTCTTACCTACAGTCAAAAAGTGGAAGATATTAACATAGATAGGTCATATTTCCCGGAAGATATAAACAAATTGTTGAAAAAGTCCGATGTTGTAGTTAATTGTTTACCTTTAACCAGGGAAACAAAAGACTTTTTTGATTTTGAAAAATTCAAGAGAATGAAAAAATCGGCTTACTTCATCAACATAGGAAGAGGAAAAACTGTAAAGGAGAAACATCTTATCCGCGCCCTGAAACAAAAACTAATTCTCGCTGCTGATCTGGTTATTCTTGATCTGGCCTTCC
>JAADHM010000198.1 GCA_013151855.1 FCB group bacterium
CATACAAATACCAAAAGTATAAGAGAGGGGCATTTGCCAAATATGGTAGTTTTCCCCAATCTATTAAGGGGCATCGATCAAATATCAAAGGAGTTTAAACTACCAGTTAGAAAAATTACCCATGATAGACAAAATCAATTTCAAAGCATGTTGAAGGAATGGCATGATTTACTTTCAAATGCTGCGCCGGATATTATTAGTTGGATGGGTGAAGAAAAGTTTTCATTAAGATGCGTTGAAAATAGCACCTTCATTATTAGTAGTTCAGTCAAAAGTGTCGGGATTCAAACAATTGATACAGTTTTATGGCTATATAAAAGATATCTTGAGGGTAAGCCTATCGGTAATAATTCTCAAAATCTTCTCCAGTATGTATTTGATAATGCCTATCAGTATGGCTTATCATTTAAAATAGTGGGAAATTGGTTATCTGAGTATATGGAAGAACTCTATTCAAAGCCTTTTAGCGAGGAAGATATTAATCGTGCCAAGACAATGATACAAAAAGCTGAAGAGAAAAGACAACAGAACATGGCAGATTATTCCAAAATGAAATTTGAAAACATTAAGAGAGACTATCTTTATTAACCTTAAATTGTGATTTAATTTTATGAATTATTGATTAAATCCTTAGTAAATTGAGTTTTTCTTTTTTCAAAATCTGCGTAATTTTTTGATTAGTAAGCTTCCCCAGAGTTTTTTTCTGTTTCGGTTAATTTTGTTCCGTGGCTGGCAGACGTCCCCGTCTGCCAGCCGTAGTTGCGATAGGTCTCGGTCAAAATGAAATCTCGAGGGTAACCTATCGCTAAAATCTGTCAGGTTGAAGATCCGCCTTGTTGTGTTCAACTGATAATACCAATTGACATTTTGCCGTCTGACCGTATATTTCACTGTGTTTTCAAACATCGGTCATATAATAAAGGTAGGTGCACGCATTGGTGGGTATCTGCTTTTTATTATATTAATTGCCGGTTGCGAGCTTTCTTTTGCGCAGAGTTCCGATGGTATCTTTCGTGTCGATCGTATTAATGCCCTGGTAATTATTCTCGTTTTTTCCTTTGTTATTCTTCTTTATACCAAATGGGCAAAAGCGGGGAAAAAGATGTTCATTCGCAAAATCGCCGGTTTGGATGCGGTGGAAGAAGCCGTGGGCAGAGCCACCGAAATGGGCAAGCCGGTTTTGTTTATCCCCGGTATTCAGGAAATTGACGAAATAGAGACTATCGCCGGTATTTCCATTTTAGGACGGGTGGCGAAAATTACCGCTCGCTATGATACTCCGCTTATGGTGCCGGTGCGCTATCCGATGGTTTTGGCCGCCGGTCAGGAAATTGTTAAACAAGCATACGTGGAAGAGGGTAAAAGGGATTTATACAACAAAGATATTGTCCGTTACGTTGCCGGAGAACAGTTCGCCTTTACCGCCACGGTTAACGGAATGATGATGCGGCAACGTCCCGCCGCTAATATTTATATGGGGGCTTTCTTTGCCGAATCTCTCCTTTTGGCGGAGACGGGCAATGCCGCCGGTTCCATTCAAATTGCCGGCACCGCGCGACCGGAACAGTTACCCTTTTTCATTGCCGCTTGTGATTATACCTTGATGGGTGAAGAACTTTATGCCGCTTCCGCTTATCTTTCCCATGAACCGTTGATGTTGGGGGGATTGAAGGGACAGGATTTGATGAAGGTATTGCTTTTGGTAGCGATCATTATTGGTGTCATCTTGGTTACTTTCGGTTATGGAGACACTTTTATCTCTTGGTTTAAGGCGGTGTAAATGAGAACGGTAGTCCCTGTCATAATTGCTTTCTTATCCGGTTTTATTATGATTGTGGCTTTCTTTTTCAATCCCGATAAAACGATTTTAGGAAAAATCGAATCGGAAGTGCTCGTTTGGGTAACTATTGTGGGTGGTTTTACTCTTTTATTGGGGGTGGTCTCCATTACGCGGGTAAATTGGCAGGCGGTGAAAACCAAAAAAAAGGGCTGGATATATAACTTTTTGACTTTACTTTCTATTTTTGTGATGGCTATTCCCGCTATGTTGCCGTCTTCGTGGTCACCTTTTTTCGGTGATAGCTCCGGTTCCGTTTATGATTGGCTGTTTAATTATATCGACGCTCCCATGATGGGAACGATGTTCGCCATGCTGGCTTTTTATATCGCTTCGGCAGCGTTTCGCGCTTTTCGCGCACGTAACGCCGAAGCTACTTTGCTTCTGCTAACGGCGGTGTTAGTGATGCTGTGGCGCATTCCCATGGGGGAAGCATTCTTAAGATTATTCAGTGACAGTCTACCGCAAATGATTAATAATTATGTTATGAACGGTGTCAATCTGGCGGTACAACGGGGGATTTTAATCGGTGCCGCTTTGGGAGCGGCATCGATGTCACTGCGCATTATGCTGGGAATTGAACGGACTTATATGGGTAAAGGATAAAAGTTGAGCATCTGGGATAAAATTTTACAACTCGACCGCCGATGGATTTATCTCATGGTGGCGCTGGCCGTGATTTTCCCCCTCATTGTGCCGATGACGTTTAAGATTTATATAACCCCGGAAGTGCGGCAATTGTATAACGCTATTGATTCTCTGCCTGATTCTTCGGTGGTGATGTTGACTTTTGATTATTACCCTTCGACCTTGGCGGAAACCGAGCCAATGTCGGTAGCGGCTTTGAATCAGCTTTTTCAAAAAAATTGTAAAGTGCTTACTTTGACCACGGTTCCTTTGGGAGGACCGTCGATTGCCGAACGGGTGACTCGTAAAATAGCCAAGAAATATCATAAGGTCTACGGGGTCGATTATGTTAATTTGGGTTATAAAGCGAATTATGTCGCGGTCTTAAAAGGGATGGGGACTTCCATTGAAGCCATTTATCCGACCGATAATTCCGGTACTCCTCTTTCAAAATTACCGATGATGAAGCATATCAAAAATTATAATGATATAAAGTTTATTTTTGTCGTGTCGGACAACGGCATTGTGGATTACTGGATATCCATTGTCAACGCCCAGTATGGCATTCCCGTCGGAAGCGGAGTAACCGCCGTTATGGCGCCGAAATTTTACTCCTATATCGGTTCCAAACAAATGACCGGTTTGCTGGGGGGGATGAAAGGAGCGGCGGAGTATGAGATTTTGGTTAAGGAAAGAGGGATGGCGGTAAAAGGGATGACCATGCAATCGCTGGTGCATCTGTTGATTATAGGTTTGGTGATTTTGGGTAATGTCGCTTTTTTTGCCAGTCGTAGAAATCATAAAAAAGGAGAGCACTTTTGAGCGCCGTAGAGATGATTCAAATCTGGGTGATGGCTTTCTTTACGCTGGCTATTTTTTCTTTCCTTTATAAGGATAATCCGGTTTATCGCGTCGCCGAGCATATTTTTGCCGGTTTATCGGCCGGTTACTATGTGGGCTTGATATGGAAATCGGTTATTATTCAGCAGTTGTGGGAACCGATGATGGCGGGAAGTTGGTGGTTGATAATTCCCGGTCTTTTGGGGGCGTTGATGTTCGCACGTTTTTGGGAAAAAATCAGCTGGGTTTCCCGTATCTCCCTTGCTTTTGTAATGGGTAATACGGCGGGAATTTTCTTGATTTCACAGCTTCACGGTTTGGTTTTACCGCAAATCAAAGCGACCATGCTTCCGTTGGGAGGTGGGGGCGGATTGACGGCCGCTCTCTTGGCAATCATTATCGTTTTGGGGGTTATCTCTACGTTGATTTATTTTTATTTTTCCAAAGAGCATAAAGGTGCTTTGGGAGTAACCGCGAAAGTGGGCATTTGGTTTATTATGATTGCCTTTGGTGCTCATTTCGGTTATACTGTGATGGCTCGTATTTCACTTTTGATTGGTCGTGTTTATTTTCTATGGAATGATTGGCTGGGTTCATTGGCACATATTTTTTGACGGATAAAAAATTGTTGGGGGGTAAAATAATTATGAGAAAAATATCAAAGAATAATTCTTGTCAAAGTAGGTTTCATTTCCTACTATAATAAAATATGGTCAAGGGAATAAAATGAAAGTAGTGATTCCAGTTGCCGGGGTGGGTACCCGTTTGAAGCCTCATACCTTAACGACCCCCAAGCCGCTTTTAAGTGTTGCCGGGAAAACGATTTTGGATTACCTGTTGGTGCCTTTGAAAGAACTCAATCCCGAAGAAGTAATTTTTGTTATCGGTTATAAAGGGGAGATGATTGAAAATTATGTCCGAGATAATTATTCCTTTAAATCCTCATTCGTGAAACAGGATAAACTATTGGGTTTGGGATATGCTATTCACCTTGCCTTGGAGAAAGTCGGAGATGAGCCGCTGATGGTGATTTTAGGAGACACCATCGTGGAATGTAATCTTAAAAAGTTTATCACCGTCGGAGACTACACCCTGGGATTACGGCATGTTGAAGACCCCAATCGTTTTGGTATTGCTGAAATAAAGGAGGGGTTTGTTATCGATGTCGAAGAAAAACCGGTTAATCCCAAAACCGACCTGGCTTTGATTGGTCTTTATTATTTTAAGAATCCTCTGTTGCTTAATAATGAATTACAACAGGTCGTGAAATCGGGGGTAATAACCAACGGGGAAATTCAGCTTACCGATGCTATTAAAAAGATGGTCGAAAAAGGGGTGAAATTCGTTCCTTTCGAAGTAAAAGAATGGTATGACTGTGGGAAGAAAGAAACTTTGTTAGCCACGAACCGACATTTTTTAAAAAGAATGCCTTCTGCCCAAGAAAGAAAAGGAGCTCATATTATTCCCCCTGTTTTTATCGGTCAAGATGTTCGTTTGGAAAAAACAGTCATTGGTCCTAATGTGTCCATTGCCGATCATACGGTGATAAAAAATACTATCCTTTCCAATTCCATTATCGGTAAAAATTCTTGGCTTGAAAATTTGATACTGGAAGAATCTATCATAGGCAATGATGTTACTTTAAAAGGGGGAAAAAGGATAGTTAATATTGGTGATGCTACGGAAATTGAAAGTTATTAATTCTTTCAATTAGACGATATATTGTCATAAATAAGAAATCTTAATTAAGGAGTGAACATAATGTCCGGAGGAAATTTTCTTTTTACTTCCGAGTCGGTAACTGAGGGACATCCGGATAAACTCTGTGATCGCATCTCAGATAGTGTCTTAGATGAAGTTATCAGGCAAGACAAAAAGGCAAGAGTGGCGTGCGAAACGTTTGTCACCACCGGTTTGGTTATTGTCGGTGGTGAAATAACTACCACGGCTTATGCTGATATTCATCAGTTGGTAAAAAATATTATTAAGGATGTCGGTTATACCAAAAGCAGTTATGGGTTTGTTTATGATTCTTGCGCTATTGTGAATACGATTGGTACTCAGTCCCCCGATATTGCGCAAGGGGTAGATATCGGTGGTGCGGGCGATCAGGGATTGATGTCCGGTTATGCCTGTCGGGAGACCAAAGAACTAATGCCCATGCCGATTATGCTGGCTCATAAATTAACCAAAAGGTTGGCTATGGTGCGTAAAAAAAATATCTTACCTTACTTGGGCCCCGATGGTAAATCGCAGGTAACGGTTGAGTACAAAGAGGGAAAACCGTATCGTGTGAATTGCGTGGTTATCTCAACTCAGCATTCGGAGGATATTTTGAATCGTACCGGTAAAAAGATTACCAAAAAGTCGCGCGATGAAATAATTGATAAGGTTATTTTTCCTGTTATTCCCTCTAAAATGAGAGATAATAAAACCAAATTTTATGTTAATCCCACCGGTAAATTCGTTATCGGAGGACCTCAATCCGATACGGGCATGACCGGCCGTAAAATTATTGTCGACACCTACGGCGGAATGGCTTCTCATGGCGGCGGAGCCTTCTCGGGTAAAGATCCCTCCAAAGTTGACCGTTCCGCAAGTTATATGGCACGTTATATTGCCAAAAATGTGGTGGCTTCGGGATTGGCAGATAAGTGCACTCTTCAAATTGCCTATGCTATCGGAGTTGCCAAGCCGGTTTCATTGATGGTCTTTACCGATAAAACCAACAAAGTGTCCGAAAAACGCATTGTTCAATTGATAAAGAAGCATTTTGACTTGACTCCCCGAGGTATTATTAAAAGTCTTAATTTGTTGCGCCCGATTTATGCGAAAACTTCCGCCTATGGTCATTTTGGTAGAAATGAAAAAGAATTCACTTGGGAAAAAACCGACAAAGCAAAAATTTTAGCAAAGGAAGCATAGTTATGGCTATTAAATCCGATATTACCGAGATGAAACTGGCTCAAGAGGGAAAAAAGAAAATCGAATGGGCTGAGCGTAATATGCCGGTTTTGCGCATGATACGGGAACGTTTTAAAAAAGAAAAACCTTTGAAAGGAATCAACCTTTCCTGTTGTTTGCATGTTACTACCGAGACCGCCAATTTGATGCGTACGTTGAAAGCCGGCGGAGCGAATGCGGTTTTATGCGCTTCCAACCCTCTTTCCACCCAAGATGAGACCGCCGCGGCACTGGTCAAAGAATACGGTATCGGTGTTTTTGCCATTCATGGAGAAAATAAAAAGACTTATTATCAACATATACACCAAGCTTTGGATAACAAACCTCATATTACTATGGACGATGGCGCCGATTTGGTCTCGACTCTTCATAAAGACCGCAAAGAATTGTTGGAGAAAATTATAGGAGGCACCGAAGAAACCACTACCGGCGTTATCCGACTGCGGGCAATGGCGCATGATAAAGCGTTGAAATATCCTATTGTCGCCGTCAACGATTCCAAAACCAAACATTTTTTTGACAATCGCTACGGCACCGGACAATCGACCCTTGATGGTATTCTCCGAGCGACCAATATGCTTATTGCCGGTTCTACCTTTGTTATTGCCGGTTACGGATGGTGCGGACGCGGTTTGGCGGTGCGGGCGAAAGGAATGGGAGCGCACGTAATTGTTACCGAAGTTGACCATGTGAAAGCTCTGGAAGCCGTTATGGATGGGTTTATGGTGATGCCCATGTCGCAAGCGGCTAAAAAGGGTGATTTATTCGTCACTCTCACCGGGGATTTGAATGTCATTCGTTTGGAACATGTAAAAAAGATGAAAGACGGGGCGATTATCTGTAACTCCGGTCATTTTAATGCCGAGATTGATTTGCCGGCAATAAGCAAAGCTGCCACTCAAAGAAAAATAGTGCGTCCCAATGTGGAAGAATTCACCGTTGGCAAAAAGAAAATATATATTCTCGCCGAAGGACGGTTGATTAATTTATCCGCCGCCGAGGGTCATCCGGCAATGGTGATGGATATGTCGTTTGCCAATCAAGCGCTGGCGGCGGAATATGTAGTGAAAAACCATAAAAAACTAAAACCCACCGTTTATGTTATCCCCGAAGAGATTGATAATAGAATTGCCGCCATAAAATTAAAGTCTATGAATGTCGCTATTGACCGCCTGACCCCGGAGCAGAAAAAATATCTCACTTCCTGGCAGATGGGAACATAAACAGCAGAATTAAATATGATGACCCAATAATGGTTGACGTGTTAGGTTAGTTAACTGGTTTTGAATTAATATCTTCCGCTCTATGATAGTATTGGGTTATTTGTTTCTTTTTTG
>JAADHM010000160.1 GCA_013151855.1 FCB group bacterium
TATCATTCTATTCACTGTGATTTATTAAAAAGAGAAAAAAATGTTTTTTATGGTAAACATGTTTTCTTGCATAGAAAGAGGAAATCTTCAAAGTTATTAAATAAATTGAAAGGTCCCGCAGTGATTATTTCCGCCAGTGGGATGCTCACCGGAGGTCGTATTTTGCATCATCTTTTGAACCGTCTTTCTCGTCCCGAAACTACTTTGGCTTTGGTCGGTTATATGGCGAAAGGGACTCTGGGGAGAAAGATTCTCGAAGGCGATAAGCTTGTTTATATTCATAAACAACCGGTGGAAGTGAAAGCGCAAATAAAAAAACTCATGGGTTTATCGGGACATGCCGATTCTTATGAAATAATGCATTGGTTGAACAATTTAAAAAAAGGTCCCCAAAAAGTTTTTGTCACTCACGGTGAAGAGGAAAAAGCCATAGCCATGGCTGATGAAATAAATAAATTAAAAGGATGGAGCACCTATGTCCCCACTCTTTATGAAACGGTAGAATTATAAAAGGTGAGTTTTTAATATGACGGAAAAATATGATTTGAAAAAGATGGTAGATAAATTAAAGAAATCCCCCGCATACCGGATTGCATACCATGATAACGATTTTATGGAACGTGGTTTTTGTCGACCGGTCAGACTGCAGTTGGAGTTGTTGAAACCGGAGATGGTTCTTGAAGATCATAATATTCATTCGACCATAGTCGTTTTCGGGGGGACTCATATTAAAGAACCGTCAAAAGCGAAAGCGGAAGTACAAAAGATAAAAAAAAGGCTTGCTCGCCATCCCAAGGATAAAGCATTAAATAAAAAACTGAAAATTGCCCAATCCATTTTATCCAAATCAAAATATTATAACGAAGCTAAAGAATTCGCTTGCCTGGTATCTTCGGAGTGTCAGATAAGAGAGAATCATGAGTATGTTATCGTTACCGGAGGAGGACCGGGAATTATGGAGGCGGCCAATCGCGGCGCCTTTGAAATCGGAGCCAAATCGATAGGACTTAATATAATATTACCTACGGAGCAGGATCCGAATCCGTATATTTCTCCGGAGTTATGTCTGCAGTTTCATTATTTCGCTATCCGTAAGATGCATTTTCTGATGCGTGCCAAAGCTTTAGTCGCTTTCCCCGGTGGTTTTGGGACTATGGATGAATTATTCGAAGCTCTTACCTTAGTGCAAACGAAGAAGGCAAAGCCTTTACCGATTATTTTATTCGGTGAAAGTTACTGGAGAAATTTGATTGACTTTGAATTTCTTGTCAGGGAAGGAACTATCGCCGAAGAAGATTTGAATTTATTTGTCTATGCCGATAAAGCTATCGATGCCTGGAATTATATCAAGTATTTCTATCAAACTCAATTCAACGACGACAAGTGAAGAAATTATTTTTTCATAAATCCCTTTTCTTTTAAAAAGGATTTCATAAAAGGACGTAAAGATAGTTTTTCTTCGGAAGCCATTCGTCGGGCAGTGTGTTCCTGCCAGGAATATAGTCCCTTAAAGTCGGGATATTTTTCGGGAGTTATTTCTCGTCCTTTCAAATAACCAGACTCGTCAATAGTTTTATCATATTCTTGTAAATAAGTATCTATATCATTATCGCTATATTTTTCTTTATGGTAAATTGCTTTCAGAGGAAGGCGAGGTTTTATTTTCGGTGGTACTGCCGGGTATCCCAGAGACATACCCATGACGGGAAAGACAAATTCCGGTAAAGCTAACAATCGGGAAACTTTTTCAGGGTCGTTGTGTATAGCCCCCACCATTACCCCACCTAAACCCAGTGCCTGAGCCGCCATCAAAGCGCGCCCGGCAACTAAAGTGCAATCCACCGTGGCGATGATAAACATTTCCGTGTACTCACCATGAAAAGGATAGCCTTTTTTCTTATTAATTAATGCTAATCTATGTAAATCGGCACAGAAGATTAAAAACAGAGGACATTGTTTAATATGGTCTTGGTTCCCCGATAACACCGCAAATTCTTCTTTTGTTTCTTGATTACGTATGCCAATTATCGAGTATACTTGTAAATTGGAAGAAGTCGGTGAGCGTTGAGCGGTTTTGATTATTGTTTCTTCGTCTTCAACCGTAATTGGTCGGTCGGTAAATTTCCTTACCGAAGCATGGCTGTTAAGAAACTTTAGTATATCATCCATTTTAGCACCTTACTTTTTAAAGGCTAACAATTTGTATTATCTTTAAAACAAATATAACGAATTATATAATCAATAAAAAGGCGGAAGTTTTCTTCCGCCTTTAATCTAATAGATAATGACTCACATCATAATTATAGGGTTATTTCATCATGTGAAATGTTTGGGTGAAGTTTCGTTTGGCCCCTTGAGCAGCATTAATCTGTCGCAAAACTTCTTTTAGATGCGCTTTGGTGATGCCGTTTAGTTTGGTAAAATTAAGTGCTTTTTTGGAGGCAGCTTCAATAATATTTAAATCGTTAGCCGCTAAGGTGATGGCATCGTTAGGATAAGTCGACGTACTGCTCAAGTAGATATTTATTATCCTTTTCAGGTGATTCATCTGTAGTTGACGATGGAAGCTGTTTATATTAGCCGGTTTGGCAATTTCACTCCAGATGGCGTGACGCACATCGGAGAACATATCACTCATCGTATAATGTTCTTCACCTTTTTTATAGCGCAATTGATTATTGAGTAACCGTCCTAAAATATAAGGGCTGTAAAGCATATTTAAAGAAATATTTTGAATCAATAATGCCATTCTGTGGATAGGATAATCTATTTGAAGGGTAGAATAAATTGACCCTTTGAAATCAGGCAAGTTTTCTTGTTGAAGTTTGTTTAAAAGATCAGGGGATATAGTGAAAGCATCGGGAGCAAATATATAATCGCTTAAAAACTTCATTGCTTGACGTTGTTTTTTGGCTGAAACCGGTTGGAAGGGGATTTTACCGTTAGGATCACCGATATGGTTACGGTAGTGATAAATTCCGCCAATAAATTTGGAGGCATAAATGGCCGACTCATAATAGGAGCGCCATCCTGTTTGGAATACCCGATAGATTTTCTGGTAACGATTTCCACTGGTGTCGAATTTGTTAATGGCTTTATTCCAGAGGTCATCGGTCAGTTTCATTTTGTGTTCGGAGTAGGCAAGGGGATCATTACTGAAATCAAAAAGATTGCATTTGGGGTCTATCGACTTAGGGCTATTTCCGTAAGCATCTTCATCGGTGCCATAGGCAAGCAGAGGGTCTGCCGAACGGGAAGCGATTTTTTGTAATTGCGGAAGTTCTTCTTGAGGAGTTTTGGCCCCAAAATCAGTATAACCGTAGGCAATTGCCCAATCGTCATAGGGACCGGGAACGGAAGCATAAAACTCACCCTGTTTTTTGTCTGGTCCTGCTAAATTAGGTGGGTCATAGTCCATAACGGAACCCGAAAGGCTATGAACTTTGGTGAAATTACGGTCATTTATTTGCTCTAAAGTATAAATGGTAGAAGCCTTGAAGTTATGACGTAAGCCTAAAGTATGACCGACTTCATGAGCGACCAATTCGGTGATGTAAGAATGAACATATTCTCTGGTTAAAGAATCTTTATCAGCCAAAGTATTGGTAACAGCGTCAATATATTCCAATCCGAAAGCGGCTTCTTTAGCCGATTCGGAAGCATAATTACAATACTCAGGATTATTTAGCATTGCCTTTTGTAAAGGATTATCTTCTTTTTTTATGTCTCCATTATACGAAATCGGTTTTATGAAATTTTCCATATTATTAAACATATAACGAATAAAATCGGCAGAGACTCTAATATCCGCATCATATATCTCACCGGTAAAAGGATTGGCATGGCTCGGTCCCACAGCGTAACCGGCGCCGGGCATAACCATCCAGCGCACAGTACTGTAACGGACATCGGCAGGATCCCAAGTGGCATCATCGGGCATCTGTTTGGCGACCATCACATTTTTGAAACCGATTTTTTCAAAAGCCTTATTCCAGAACTCGATTCCTTTGGCAACCGATGAACGATATTCTTTGGGTACCGTATTCTCCACCCAGTAAACGATTGGTTTTACCGGTTCCGATAAAGCGGAATCGGGGTATTTCTTTTTGAGATTCCAGCGGTTGATATAACGAACATAGGGAGTTGTTTTATCGAGGTTCGTATAATCTTGGTACATAGTCAGAAAATAACCAATCCGGTCATCGGTAAGACGAGGGACGTAATCTGTTTTGGGGAGAGTTGAAAGAGAATAATGGTAAGTATGGAACATATCGTACGGGCTCGGTAAGGCGCTGTAATTAATGGGCTTCGAGGATTTAAAGTGAAGTTTTACATCGATTTCCGTGTTTTGCGGGAATGATTTTATCAATTGGAAATAGCTGTTTCGTTTGTCAAACATAATCCCCCTTTTAGCCATTATCCCCAAATAATAACTGATATGGTCTTCATCGCGGATAAAGAGATCGGTGGGGTCAATTAATATGGCACCGGTTGAATCTTGAGGTTTCGATTTAATCATGGCCGATGCAAATAAGTTATCGGATATTCCTCGCTTTACCGCTTTTTCCATAGGGGAAGTACTGTCAGCACGAATGCGGAGGTTCTTTTCCATAAACATAATTTTCTTACCGACTTTTTTGATATAAAAAGGAAAAGACCTACCCATAGCACCGTTGTCGAAATAGGCACCTTCCGCCTGCGAACGGGTTTCGTTGCAAAGATATAAAGGTCCTATCTGTTCCGGTTTAATCTCCATGAGCATACTGTTATCGGTAGTGTCATGGTAAAAAGTGAACAAACCTTTGATAGCGACTTTATCTTTTATAAGTTTCTTAAAAGGTTTTTCTTTTCCGGGGGTACTCTTTTTCATTTTCTTAGCTTTGGCATGGGGCTTCCCAAACACTCTCACGTTGCGACCAGCAATGGCGTTGCCGTAAAAAACCATACTGATAATTAACAAGAGAATGACACTCGTTAAGTTTTTGCGTTGCATAGAAACTCCTTCGATGAGAAATTATGAAACGGTTAATATTTTTATTACGATAATTATAGACGAATTATTGCTTATAACAAGTAATGATTTAAAAAAAATGTTTAGGAATTAATTTTTTTTACTATTAGCTAAATAATACTTAATATATTTAGCCCCTTTTTGAGTTAGTTGATAATAGGTATGATTACGGTGTTTAATCCATTTGTTATTAACAATGCCTTTTCGATATTGTACTATGCGGGGCTCGACCCGCTCTATTAATTTCATTGATAACAGTTTTTTGTGACGATCGAATGCTTTTTGTTTGCTAATGTTAACCTTTCGGGCAACAATTAATGAGTAATCGATACCATAAATAAAGTGATGGTTTAAAATATCAAAATCAATATTATCCAGTAAAAAATAGTTATCATCGGGTATAAACGATTCGTTTTCTGAAACAACATCGTGCCAATGCAAAGGAAGCAACCGTTCTTTATCTACCTTTTTTAAAGAATTACAATTGCTCTTATGTATTTTGATTAAATTATTATGACTATAGTAGCCGACTATTTCATCTTCAATAGTAGGCGAGCAACATTGGGCATAGGTGTATTTATCTTTTAATTTTGATTTATCACTCATATTGGTTTTTATTTAGTCTTCCACTTTGCCTTGCATGGGAACAAACCGTACTCCGTACAGCTCTTCAGAGGTCAATCCTTGTTTGCTTTTTTTTACTTTGGTAAGAATCTGGTCATAGTAAAGGCCGGCTATTAGCGGTAAAATCATCGTACCCTTTTCCGCCAACTGGTTAATAAGTTCCTTAGGTATTTTGGGAGCCGCGGCGGTAACGATAATGGCGTCATAAGGAGCGTATTCTTTCCAACCGATAGAACCATCACCTAATTTGGTGCGTATATTTGAGTAATGAAGCTTTTGAAAAAGCTTTTGCGCTTTTTGAAGTAGCTCGGGAATTATTTCCACCGTGTAAACTTCTTTGGCGATTGCGGCTAATATTGCCGTTTGATAACCACTTCCGGTGCCGATTTCCAGTACGCGGCTATTTTGCTTCAATTCTAAATTTTCCGTCATGGAAGCCACTACAAAAGGTTGTGAAATGGTTTGGTCATAGCCGATGGAAAGAGGGCCATCGTCGTAAGCATAATGTTTTAATTTATTGGGGACAAAAAGATGGCGTGGTACCTGTTTCATTGCCGAGAGAACATTTTCATCTCTGATACCACGGTCGTACAATTGATTTTTTACCATTTTTTGGCGAAGAAGGGTGTAATTTTTTCCAGATAATGGTTTTCTTTTAAAAAGCATCATATTTAACCTCTCTTAAAATATAATCTGATTGTAAAAACTATTCAATAAAATATAGTCTTTTCCAATGAAAATTTATCTGCCAAAGAGAATTGTTGATTTTAAATGGTTTTAGTGATAAAATTTATTGTCATTTTAATTAAAATTCCAAATATTCATATTGATTATATAAATGGAAGGTTGTCTAATGAAATGTATTCCGACAAAATTAGAGGGTGTTTTAGTTGTTGAACCCGATGTCTTTGAAGATAACCGCGGTTTCTTTATGGAAAGTTATAACAAAGATAAATATTTTGATTACGGAATAAAGATAGAATTCGTTCAGGATAACCATTCTTTAAGTGCTTTTCGAGGTACTATACGAGGGATGCATTACCAACTTGAACCCAAAGCACAAAGCAAGCTTGTTCGCGTTATCAGAGGAGAAATATTAAATATAATCGTTGATCTTCGTCAGGGTAGCCCGACTTTCAAAAAATGGATTGAAGTCCCTCTTTCCGCTGAAAATAAAAAGCAGCTTTTTATCCCCAAAGGATTTGCCAACGGTTTTTGTACTTTGGTTGATAATGTGGAAATTGTTTATAAGGTCGATGAATACTATGCTCCCCGGTGGGAACGAGGTTTTCGATGGGATGACCCTGAAATCGGTATTATTTGGCCGGTGAAAAACCCTATATTATCTTCGAAAGATAAAAAGGCTCCTTTCTTTAAAGATATCGAAAACAATTTTTACTATAAGGAAATGCCATGAAAACGGTTCTTGTGACCGGAGCCGGAGGATATATTGGTTCCATCTTGGTCGATAAACTTTTAAAAAACGGTTATCAGGTTAAAGCGGTAGATAGATTTTTCTTCGGCCGCGACAAATTGATTCCGCAGGATAACTTGGATATAATTGTCGAAGATTGTCGTAAATTGGATAAAAATGCTTTTGATAAAGTAGATTTTGTTATTGATTTAGTGGCTATTTCCAACGACCCCAGTGCCGAACTTTTTCAAAAGGAAACTTGGGAAATAAATTGTGATAGCCGCATTCGTACCGCTCAAAAAGCGAAAGCTATGGGAGTAAAAAGATATATTTTCCCGTCAAGCGCCAGTATATACGGTTATCAAGATAATATGGTTGATGAAACCTCACCCACTAATCCTTTGACTGTCTATGCTAAAGCTAATGA
>JAADHM010000081.1 GCA_013151855.1 FCB group bacterium
TGTGGTACCATTTTAATTGATGGGAGCAATAAGGACAGACCGAACGGGACATAAAAAAATTCTTATGTCGGGGAAGACGGTAAATAACCACGTTGAGAAAAGAACCGATAGCTAACCCAAACAGGAATACCCATATAAAAATCAAAGTTTCCATATTAAAAATATTATCGGCAAAAAGTCAATTATCTCAATTCTTCCCATAGGTACATTAAAATCCCGCATATCACCGGTCCGGCATTTTCCGCTCGAAGAATCCGGTTTCCCAGAGTAATCGGCAACATACCTTTTTTCATGGACAACTCTATTTCCTTATCCGAAAACCCTGCCTCGGGTCCTATTATTATATTTATCCTTTTTATATTTTTATCAGGCTTAAGATTGTATAGCGATTCTCCCGATTTATTCGGATGGAAGATTAAATTCAAGGCATCATCGTCAATTTCCTCTAAATAGGTGGAGAAAGTCACCGGCATAGAAATCTCCGGACGGTACGCTCGGCGGCATTGCTTTATAGCGGACAGAGAAATCTTTTCATAACGAGCTTGCTTTGCCTTTGCTTTTTTATGATCATCGATTTTGACTTTTGACTTTTCGGTGATTAAAGGGACTAAACGTTTCACCCCGAGTTCGGTACCTTTTTCCACCAGAGCATCAAACTTATGACCGGTCGACAAACCGCCCGCAAGAGTAATGACAACATTCGGTTCCCCAAAATTGCGCATGGTAGTGAACGCTTTTACGAGTACTTTTTTACCCGCCCCGAGTTTTATAATTTCCCCACGGTAAGCATTTCCCAAACCATCGACAACAAGCACCAAACTACCGACTTTTAATCGCAACACCTTAACGGCGTGATGGCTTTCACGACTATCAAGAGTAATTAATCCATCGCTTATAGCTTGGGGAGGAGCATAAAAAATAGGTGGTTGCATAACTACTTCTTATATACCAAAAAAGTTGACCATTCATTTTCCCGTAATATTTCAAAATCATTTAACTGATTTTTTTGTAAATGGGCAATGACTTCTTGTTCATCATCTTTCAATAAACCCGACAACACCAAAAATCCATTCGGGGCGGTTAAGTTACTAACCTCACCAAGAATATTTAAAATTACCGATTTAATAATATTGACACAAACAAAATCGTAAGGATTATCGTTTTGGCATAAGGCAATCGTTCCTTGAAAAATATCATAGGGAGTTTGAATCTTATTCAAAATAAAATTCTCCCGGCAATTTTCAACGGAGAGAGGATCGTTATCAATAGCTTTAATATAACCGGCATTCATTTTATCAGCCAGAATCGAAAGTACTCCCGAGCCACACCCGACATCGAGAAAGCGCATTGACGGCAGAAACTTTTTCCTGACAATTCGTATACAACTACGAGTGGTTTCGTGATTCCCGGTACCGAAAGCCATTTTGGGTTCTATGATAATATCGAAATCGGTTTCTATCGGTTTTTCTTTCCAAGGAGGACGGATAACAACATCTTTGGAGATTACCACCGGCTCAACAGATTTTCTATATGCTTCTTCCCATTCAATATTTTTTACCACCCGTTCCGTTATTTTCAATACCAGTGACCGCTTATTTTCCGATAACCGAAGGTCGTCTAAAAAATCCTGAAGTTTTATCAAAGAATCATTTTCACCATTTTGAGGGATGTAAAATTTGATACCCACGAATTTGTTTTCATCCTCTTCCTCGAGAATCAACCCCCGGGCAATATTTTCAATAATGAAATCACATACGACATCTTTGTACGCAGATAAAAGACTCAAAGATACTTCAACATAAGCTAATGGCTGTTCCGCCAAAATATTAAACTCCCAAAGTCTCTTTTAATTTTTCAAAAAAAGATTTGGTGGCTTCGGGCGGTTTCAAAGAATCCGAAGTTGATAATTTCTCCAAGAGCTGTCGGTCCTGTTGATTAAGTTTGGTCGGCACCCAGACAATTATGCGCACCAATTGGTCACCCCGTCCGTTGTGATGAAGATGAGGGATGCCCTTGCCTTTCATTTTAATTACTTTACCGGGTTGAGTCCCCGATGAAATTTTAATAGTTTCCTGACCCTTTAAAGTGCGAACCACCACCTCTCCCCCCAAACTGGCGGTCACAAAAGAAATGGGTAACTCGCAGATAATATTATCTCCGTGACGTTGGAAATAATTATGTTCTTTCTCTTCAAAAACAACAATCAAATCACCGGTTTCGCCATTATTGGGAGCAACATTGCCCATATTTTCAACGGTCATATAGTTGCCACTGGAAACACCGGGAGGAATATGGATATTAACTTGCGATTCTCCGCGCACCCGTCCTTCTCCTCGACAGCTCTTACAAGCGTTAGCGATAATCTCTCCCGTTCCGCGACACATGTTACAGGTTGTCACCTGTTGTATGGTACCTAAAAATGTGCGGGTAATAGTTCTCACTTGTCCAGCACCCTTGCACTGCGGACAAGTTTTTTTGGAAGACCCCGCGGCAACGCCGCTTCCTCCGCAAGCATCACAGTGCACAAGACGCTTTACTTTTATGTTTTTTTCAACTCCTTCGGCAATTTCTTCCAAAGTGAGTTTAACTTTAATTCTTAAATCTTCTCCTCGATTACGATAACGGCGAGAGTTCCTTGAGCCCATACCGAAGAAGTCGTCAAAGATAGACCCTCCCCCGAAATCACGCATAAAAGCCCGCAAAGCATCGCTAATATCAAAGCCCTCGAACCCGCCAAAGCCGCCAAAGCCGGCTCCCTGACTAACTCCGGCATGGCCGAACTGATCATAGGTTTGTCTTTTCTGAGGGTCTTTCAAAATTTCATACGCCTCCGTAGCCTCTTTGAATTTATCCTCCGCTTGTTTGTCCCCCGGGTTGCGGTCCGGATGATATTTCAAAGCCAGCTTACGATAGGCAGATTTTATCTCAACTTCCGAAGCACTGCGATCAACTCCCAGAATTTCGTAATAATCTCTTTTGTCCATATTCAACAATTACTTTTTATCGTCGTCGACAACTTCAAAATCGGCATCGACAGCACCGGAACCTTTATCCGCACCGCTATCACCACTCTCTCCGGTTTCTTGAGAAGAAGTACTGTTCTCGTTCGCTGTTTGCGATGCACCCGTTTCCTGTTGCTGCGCTTGCGTCTGCTTATACATTTCTTCGGCAATCTTATGCGAGGCTTGAATCAATTCTTCTTTGGCACTATTGATAGTTTCTATCGACTCGGAATTCAAAACATCTTTTACTTTCTTGATAGCATCTTCAACTTTTTTCTTTTCGTCATCGGATATTTTATCGCCATAATCTTTCAAAGTTTTTTCAGTCGAATAAACCAATTGGTCGGCTTCATTGCGTGCTTGAATCAATTCCGCTTTCCTTTTGTCTTCTTCAGAATGCTTCTCGGCATCTTTTACCATCCGATCAATTTCCTGTTCGGACAAACCGGAAGACACCTCGATACGAATCGACTGTTCTTTACCGGTAGCTTTATCTTTGGCACTGACATGGACAATGCCGTTGGCATCGATGTCAAAAGTAACCTCAATTTGCGGAACGCCGCGGGGTGCCGGAGGAATCCCCACCAAATCAAATTTACCCAAAGTACGGTTGTCAATAGCCATCCTTCTTTCCCCTTGTAAAACATGGATAGACACCGCCGTTTGATTGTCATCTGCGGTAGAGAATATTTGTGACTTTTTGGTGGGAATAGTTGTATTCCTTTCAATTAATGTGGTCATCACCCCACCCAGCGTTTCGATACCAAGCGAGAGAGGAGTAACATCCAAAAGAACAATATCTTTCATATCCCCGGAGAGTACACCACCTTGAATGGCCGCTCCGATGGCTACCACTTCATCGGGATTAACTCCCTTATGAGGTTCTCGTCCAAAAATTTCTTTAACCACCTCGACCACTTTCGGCATACGAGTCATACCACCGACCAGCACCACTTCGTTAATATCGGAGGTGGAGAGTTTAGCATCCGCCAAAGCGGCTTTGCAAGGTTCAACCGTACGATGGATCAAATCATCGGTCAATTGTTCGAATTTCGAGCGGGTAAGGGTTAAATCAAGGTGTTTGGGTCCGGATTGGTCAGCCGTTATGAAAGGTAAATTGATATTGGTCTGTAAAGTCGAGGATAATTCAATTTTCGCTTTTTCGGCGGCTTCTTTAAGCCTTTGTAAAGCCATCCGATCTTTACGTAAATCAATCCCGTTAGATTTTAAAAATTCATCAGCCATCCAATCGATAATGGTCTGGTCGAAATCATCACCGCCAAGATGGGTATCGCCGTTGGTGGAACGTACTTCGAATACGCCATCGCCAATCTCAAGGATGGAGATATCAAAAGTTCCGCCGCCAAGGTCATAAACGGCAATTTTTTCGTTACTCTTTTTCTGCAACCCATAAGCTAACGACGCCGCTGTGGGTTCGTTGATAATGCGTAAAACTTCCAAACCGGCAATGCGACCGGCATCTTTGGTGGCTTGTCGTTGGGAATCGTTAAAATATGCCGGAACGGTAATAACGGCTTGTTTTACTTCGGTGCCCAAATAGCTTTCCGCAGCTTTTTTAAGAGCTTGTAGTATCATCGATGAAATCTCCGGAGGAGAATATTTTTTCCCGCCGGCTTCAATGATTACCGCTCCTTTTTCATTCTCGGTTATTTTATAGGGAACAATTTTTTCTTCGGAGTCAACTTCTTTGTGCAAACGCCCCATAAAACGTTTTATGGAAAAAATAGTGTTCTCCGGATTAGTTACCGCCTGACGTTTTGCCGCGGCACCAACCAGTCTTTGACCGTCCTTGGTAAAAGCGACCACCGAGGGAGTGGTTCTGGCTCCTTCAAGATTAGGAATAACAACCGGTTCCTGTCCTTCAAGAACAGCCACACAAGAATTAGTAGTCCCCAAATCAATGCCGATAATCTTTCCCATTTTATCTTACTCCTTTATATCCATATTATTTTATATTATTATCCTACTTAATTTATTTACGCTTCTTCTTTTTTCTGTCCGTTACTTACCCCGACCTTACTGTGTCGAAGCACCCGGTCACCTTTCCGATAACCTTTACTGATCTCCATAGTAACGACGCCATCTTCGTGTTCATCGGATGGTATGTGCATTAAGGCTTCGTGAAGTTCGGGATCAAAAGGCTTGCCCATGGCTTCTATAGGGGTTATATCATATTTTTTTAACAAGTCGGCCATTTGATTAAAAATCAGTTCCATCCCCTGACGAAAAGCTTTGGCGTCGGAGCCGTTATTGCTATGCTGTAACGCACGTTCGAAATTATCCACTACCTCCAATAATTCGAGCAAAATTTTATCATTGGCGGTATGAATAACTTCTTCATATTGTCGCGCAACTCTTTTTTTATAATTCTCAAACTCGGCGGCAGTACGTAACAACTTATCCTCTAATTCGGCAATACGTTGTTTAAGTTTCTCCTCTTCGGTAAGTCCATCTTGTTTTTCTTCTTGCGACTTTTCTTTTACTTCTTCTTGAGTATCTGCCATTTCATCTTGAGCCTTTTGTTCTTCATCTTTCTTTTCTTTTTTGTTATGGATATGTGTTTTTGATTTAATGTCATGTTCTTTTTTATGGGACATTTTTCACTTCTCCTTTTTCTGTGTCAAACCGGAGAGAACTTCCGTGATTGTTTTAGCGGTATATTCGACGATGGAAACCAACTTATTGTAAGCCATCCTGGTCGGACCTACGATACCAATAGTACCGGATATGTTACCAATTTTATATTGTGAAGTTACCAGAGAACAGTTCATTATCTCCCGAAATTTATTTTCACGACCAATCGTGATGAACAATCCTTCTTCGATAGCATTATCCAAAAAATCCGAAAGAACTTTACCATCCTCGATTATTTTTATCAATTCGGAAATTTTCATCAAGTCAGAAAATTCCGGTTTTTTTACCAAATTATTCGTTCCGGCAATGTAAATATCACCCGAACGATTTTCGCTCCAAATTTTCTCTTTGGCATTGATGATCAACTTAATTAATTTACCATTACCGGCAACATCTGCCAGCCTTTTAGAAAGGCTTTTCTTTATTTGACCCAAGGTCAGTCCGGAAAGACGTTCGTTCAAGACAGATTCAACTTCATGCAAAACATTATCCGAAAAAGACGCTTCCACTTCAATAATCACACTGCGAGCCAATCCCGATTTAACCACTACCACCACCATTAACCGTTCTTCACTGATAGGAATCAAATTGATTTTTCTCAGCACTCCTTCATCGAATTTTGGAGCTATGGTAACCCCCAATTGATTGGTAATATCACTCAAAACACGACAAGTCTGACCCAGAATAGCATTTATCCCCTGACCTTCTTTGAGTATCGATTTTTTAATATATTTTTTCTCTGCCGGCGTCAATTTTTCCGGTTTAAGCAAATAGTCAACATATACCCGATAGCCCAAATCCGTGGGAATGCGTCCCGCCGAGGTATGGGGTTGAGTAACCAATCCCAATTCTTCCAAATCCTGAAGAGTATTGCGAATGGTTGCCGAAGAAATACCCATCTTGAATTTATTGGCAATAACTCGCGACCCAACCGGATCAGCGGTTGATATATAATAATTGATGAGGTTAGCTAAAACCTCTTGTTCTCGTTTAGACAAATTTTCAAAAGCCATAATATCACACCCATAAACTACTGCCATATTGGCAGCACAGATGGCAGACCGCTAACAAATCTAATAAAATTATAACAAAAGTCAAGTTCAAACGATGCAAATAATTTTAATGTTATCCGGTCTTTTTTATAAACAATAAACATCGTACTTAATATTTCATGAGATAGAACACTATTTATTTTTTACTCTGATGATGTAAAACTTCCCATAGTTCTTGCGGGGTTTTATTCATAGCCATTTTCTCCCAACGGCACATTTTATCGGAGGCGTATCCCATAAGATATTTTACCTGTTGTTGGGCAAAATAAGTAATTTTATATTCTTCCAAAGCATCCCTTCCCCCTTCGCTAATAACGGGAGTATAAACTTTGGAGGGATTAATAAGTACCATCAACAAAGCGGCCGCACGACCGATATAGCGATCATAAATCACCAAATCTTGATCGTTATTTCCCTCATCTTTTTTTATGAAAGTCACCAGAGGTTTAATACCCGAAGCTTGTGATTTAAAGATAATTTTGCCTTTACCAATAATAACTAACGACCACCTACTTTTAACAAATTTTTCAAAACTATACATTTTAAAACAATAAGACTTCTTTTAGTATCAAATAAAAACCCTCGCTATACGAGGGTTTTTAAAATTTGGTGGAGCCAAGGGGGGTCGAACCCCTGACCTCTTGACTGCCAGTCAAGCGCTCTCCCAACTGAGCTATGGCGGCCCCGTCTTGTTAAATTATATCTATTAATTCGGCAAAGTCAATGTTTTTTATTATTCCTTACTAACAAGTTTGTTTTCCCTTGTCAGGCAAAAAGGTAAAGCCACAATAGCAAACATCATAGAAATAAAGATAACTTTATGATAACTGATCAAAAAAATCTCATTACTGTCATTCAAGAAAGCCAATCTGTTTTGGTAGAAAGCAAATAAAGAAGTTGCCAAAGCAACACCGATAGAGATGCCGATATTTCTGGTGGTACCCAATATGCCCGATGTTGCCGCTCGCTGGTCAACTTGTACCGACCCCATCAAAGCCGACGAATTGGGAGTATTGAAAATTCCCGTCCCCATACCGACAACAACCAAGGCTAAAATAATGTAACCGCTTCCGGTGGTAACTTCCAATCTAGTTAACAAAAACAAACCCGCAATAAGAATAATCATCCCCAAGCTGGTCAAAAACCGATAACCTATTTTATCCGAAATACGACCGGAGACAGGAGCAAAAATAAACATAAGAATCGGTAAAATAATTAAAAACAAACCCACTTGTTCGGGTCCAAAATGTTTTATCCGCTCTAAATAAAAAGGAATTAAAATAAATATGCCCGAAGTAGCTATGAACCTTAAAAGCATAGTGAGAATTGAAACAGTAAACTGCTTATTTTTGAAAATCTGAAAACCAATAATAGCTGTATCGATATTTATTTCATACTTCAAAAAAACAGAAAAAGCCAACAGCGACAATATTCCCAAACCAATAATCTTCCAATTTACAAGGGAATAATCATTAATTAAAGAAAGAGCAAGAATCAAGGTAACCAAAGCCAAAGAAAAAGTAACAGGGCTTTTCCACTTTAATTTTCCTTTCGACAAAGGAGATAAAACCTTTCTAAAATACTTATAAGTCATATACAATCCGACGAAACCGATAGGGATATTAATCATAAAAATCAACTGCCATGACCAAAGATGAAGCAGAAATCCTCCCAAAGGCGGACCAACCATAAATCCGGCGGAAACCATCATAACTATCAACCCCATTCCTTTTCCTCTTTCATTTTCAGGGAAAACATAAGTCACCATACCGGGACCGATAGCGGCAAACATAGCCGTTCCCACCGCTTCTACTACCCGTCCAAAAATTAATAAATAGATACTACTGCTGAAAGCGCAGATTAACGACCCTAAAATAAAAAAAACGTAACTAAAACGGTAAGCAAAGAAATAACCCTTCTTCCCTGTCCAAGCACTAAAAACTAACATTAACGAAATTAATGTTAAAGAATAAGCCAATACAACCCAGGCAACAACATCAACGGAAATATGGAAATAATCGGCAATCGTGGGCAAGGCGACATTTAAAATCGAACCATCCAAGGTCGCCATAAAGGTAGCTATGGCACCGACAGAAAATAACTTATATTTATGAGTTTGAACAAAGGTATCTATCATGGTTGCATTTTTCTTATAAGTTGTTGGCTAAAAAAAGATTGACTTTCTTTTCTCTCTACCATAACCTATTTTATAAAAGGTGTCAATTTTAATCAGAAACTTATTTTTGTTAAACAAATGTCAATATCAATCGTTTTTATTATAGATGAAAAAAAGTTCGAGGGATATGGAAAAAACAATCCCTGAACTGGTAGAAAGTTTCTTAAATGGCGATGAGAAGGCTTTTGCCGAATTAGTAAAGAGGTATCGAAAAAAGATATATTCCATTGCTTATCAAGTTTTGCATAACCATCTCGACGCCGATGAAGTAGTACAGGAAACATTTGTAAGAGTATATAATAAACGTCAGGAATTAAAAGATGTAAAATATTTTACCAGTTTTATCCTGCGGGTAGCCACTAATTACGCTATTGATCTTCTCCGCAAACGCAAAGGACAAAAGAAAATCACCAGTGATACGGCAGCACTCCCGGGTTATATTCAATTAGATTTATCGCAACGAGTGGCCACTCCCAGTGATAATTTGGAAAATAAGCGGTTGATGGAAGAGATTCTGCGAGCCTTTGATGAATTGCCTTACAAACAGCGTTTAACCGCCATTCTTCATGATATCGAAGGATACAGTAAAGCGGAAATTGCCAAAACTTTTAATTGCCCCGAAGCAACGGTTCGTTCGAATCTTCATATCGCCCGCAAAAAATTAAAAAAGATTTTAAAACAGCGCCTAAAGCAAAAGGAGTAAAAATGACATGCCGATTTGCTTTATTGCTTCTCGATGATTACGTTGATAATGAACTTGCCCCCAAAGAGCGTGAAGCGTTAAAAAAACACCTTGAAGATTGTTCTTCCTGTCGCCAAGAATGGGAGAGGACAAAATATCTCAAGGAACTCTTGAAGCAAAAATTGGTCAATGATCCGGGTGAGGATTATTGGAAGGAAATGACCAATATCATCCTTGCCCGGACAATCGAAACATCTTCCCGCGAATCTGTTACCCTTTCCTTCACCGAAAAAGCCGCTATGCAACGAGGCGCCTTTATTCGTTCTTTGGTGTCTGCCGGTGTCTCGGTAATTATTCTTGTTTCCGCAATTATTCTCGGAACGGCACAGAAAAAAAGCGATCCTACCATTTATGCCGGCGGAAATCGTCTTTTTGCCGCTGCATCTTTGAAACCGCCAGATAAAACCGTTACCACCATTATTACCAAAAAAGAGCAGATAAATCAGGCGCAAGGAATGCTATTGATGGGAGCACCGACATTCATTGGAAGATTTTCAACCATTTTCGAATTTATCAACTCCGGAGAATAAAGAAAATAAATTATTAAGAATTAAGATAAGGAAAGATTCTTTGAAAAAAATAACCGCCATAGTTTTTATTTTTTTTGTTCCTTTAACACTGAATTTTTGTTCACCAGGGAATAAAAAAATCACTCTCCGTTTTAAATACAATCCCGGCCTTCATCTGACTTACAAACAAATTTCCAAACGCACGGTAAAAATACTAAAGGGTGATTCCATTATAAAAAAAGATTCTCATTCATACACGATGAAAATACAACAGGAAGTCCAACGTTTCTTAGATGATAGCACTGCCGAAGTTTTAGAGCAAGACAGTTGGCAAACAATCGAACCGAATAAGAAGGACTCTTCACTAATTGACACTGTTCAGAATATTCGCAAACTCATCCTTCAGGTTCTTCCTAATGGCAAAGTTATCAATTTTAAATTCGTAAATGACGATGATATTACTTTGGCTAACTACATCAAAAACTATTATGAGCAGGGCTTGCCTGTTTTCCCCGTCGGAGAAAAATTACCGGGTTACAGTTGGACACAATCGACTAGAATTATGCTCCCGGGTAAAAATCTGGAAGCATCAACCACCTACACCATTAAATCTCTGGTGCGCGAAGCCGGATATGATTGTGCCGTTATCGAATACCAGGGAAACATGCTCATCCCTATCGAACCCGCCCCCAATGATTCCACTCGACGCAGCGGTATCGACCGCATAAAAACCAACGGTCTTTTGTATTTTGCTTACAAAGAAGGAATTGTCATCAGTCAACAGGAACATTGGGTTATCGACGGAGACCGGAATAAAACTTTAAACGGTAAAACGGAGCACTACAAACTGGCGATGAATTATGATATTGACTACACATTAATCAAAAAAGAACAAATTTAAAAACATCTTATTAAAAAGACAAAACAAATCAGCATAAAAATTATATGAAATACAACCGGGTTATCCTGATCATAATCGACGCTTGTGGAGTGGGAGAACTTCCCGATGCTAAGCAATATGGCGATCAAGGTTCCGCAACCATTCCTCATATTGCCCAAACTGTCGGAGGGTTGAAGATGCCCACCTGCCAAAGTATCGGATTGGGTAATACTGTTGATATTATTGGTGTTTCTCCGGTAAAAAACCCTATCGGAGGTTATGGGAAAATGGCGGAGAAATCCCCCGGGAAAGATTCCACCACCGGTCACTGGGAAATAGGCGGAGTGGTTTTAAAAAAACCTTTTCCCACCTTTCCCGATGGCTTTCCCCAAAAGATTGTCAAAGAATTCGAAGCAAAAGCAAAAGTAAAAACCATGGGTAATATTGCCGCCAGCGGAACGGAAATCATCAAACAACTTGGCGAACGACATCTAAAAACAAAAGAAATAATTCTTTATACTTCAGCGGACTCGGTTTTTCAATTGGCGGCTCACGAAGATATTTATCCTCGAGAAAAATTATATGAGATATGCCGTATAGCCCGACAGATTCTCACTGGCGATTATGCCGTAGCCAGAGTTATCGCTCGTCCCTTCATAGGTAGTCCGGGGAATTTTACGAGGACACCCGGAAGGAGAGACTTTTCTTTGGAACCTCTTTCCCCTACCGTTCTCGATTTACTGACACAAAATAATTATAAGGTCTTAAGTATCGGAAAGATCTATGACCTCTTCGCCGGTCACGGAATCTCTCACAAGATAAAAACAACCGACAACACCGAAGTGATGGATACTATTATCAAAACGGTAAAAGAAGACCAAACTCATAGCCTTATTTTTGCCAATTGTGTCGATTTCGATATGCTATGGGGACATCGTAATGACGAAATTAGTTTCGCGCACGGATTGGAAGAATTTGACCGTCGCTTATCAAATTTATTACCGGTACTTCGAGAAAACGATTTACTTATCATCACCGCTGACCATGGTTGCGACCCGACCATCAAAACTTCCACCGACCACACCCGTGAATATGTCCCTTTGTTAGTTTATAGCAAAAAAATGTCTGGCAATATTAACTTAGGTATCAGGTCGTCATTTACCGATATTGCTTGTACTTTGGCTGATATTTTCGAAATAAAGCATACTTTTACCGGTAATTCTTTCTACCGAGAGTTACTAAAATAGACATCTTCTTTATAAATATAATGACCGATATTTACGAAAACTTAAACCTTCGTTTTGAGCATACGGCTTTAAAACCGGAAACAACCACTAAAGATATCGAGAAACTTTGCCAAGAGGCTCTTCTTTGGCAGTTTTATGGGGTGGTGGTAAATCCTGTTTGGGTTAAGGAATGTCAAACCATATTACGAAACACAAAGATAAAAATTATCTCCGTCTGCGGTTTCCCTCTTGGTGCCAACCGCACCGATATTAAAACAATGGAGGCGGTCAAAGCTGTCAACGATGGTGCCAATGAAATTGATATAGTGGCAAATATCGGCTGGTTAGTAGCTGATGAATTCACCAAAGCCGAAAAGGAAATTACCGAAATCAGAAAAAGCCTTCCTTACAATATAATATTGAAAGTTATAATAGAAGCTAACAAGTTAAATAAAGAACAGCAAATAAATGCCACTCGGTCGGTAATCAATGGCGGGGCTCAATTCGTCAAAACCGGCACCGGATTTTTCGGCGGGGTTACCATTGAACAGGTAAAAACATTGTATCACGCCGCCCGAGGACAAATAGAGATAAAAGCCGCCGGTGGCATTAAAGAACCGAAGCAAGCCAGAGAATTAATCGAAGCCGGAGCAAGCCGCTTAGGTTGCTCTTCATCAATACAAATAATGGAACAGCTAAAAATTGAAAATAATGATAAAAGACCGTAGGAATACGCTATGGCGCGTTTCCTACTTTGCAAACAAGAATTAGATAGCTAAAACCAATATAATTTCCACACACCACTAAAATAAAACTACCTATTTTTTATAACCTTTAAGACATATTATATCATATTTGTTGTCTTTAGCTTGATTAGAAACGACAAAGTTGTTGTCTTCTGGGCAAAAAATATTTATTTTAGTAAGTGTCAGAAAAAAAAGACATAAAGTATAGACCGTTTATTGGCATGCACTTTAAATGTTGTAATGTTTATACGCGACTTTATTTAAACCGTAAAAAAACTGCTTTTGTCGGCTGGTGTCCCAAGTGTTCCAGAAAAGTGGAAGTGAAAATTTCGCCGGATGGCACCGATAAACGTTTTTTTGTTGCCGATTAGAATGACTTTTTAATATGGGACTTTTGAAATCAAAAATTGTTGTGGTGCCTTTAGGCGAAGTTGATTTTATGATGGTTAATAGGCTGGCTGCCGAATTAGGACCTGTCTTTAACCGTTCCGTTGATATTCTCAAGGGGATGAAAATGCCTAAAGAGGCGTATAATGTGGTGAGAAATCAGTATTACGCTATGGTAATTCTCTCCAAGCTGGAACGTTTGAAAGCCAACAACCGCGAAAAAATCATAGGGATATGTGAAGAAGACCTCTATTTACCGGAAGAAAATAATATTCTCGGTTATGCCGATATGCTTTCGGGAACAGCGGTAGTTTCCTTATATGAAATCAGGCAAGAATTTTACGGTCTGCCGGAAGATGAACGTAAAGTGTATCCCCGTCTTTTTAAAGAAGCAGTCCATAGGTTGGCTCATTTGTTTGACCTTTCCGATTGTAGAAATCCCAAATGCGTCAATTATTACAGCCAGATGATGCTTGATATTGATAACAAAAGCGAAAAATTCTGCGATATCTGTCGCAGACAACTCACCCATCTGGTTTAAAAAGATCACGATGAACCTCGAACAAATAATCCACCAGTTCCGTTACGATTCCCACCTGAAAAAAAATATCGTTCATTGGAAAATCTATCCGGCCCAAGTGGCAAAGTATAAAGAGTATCCTTCCCGACTGGATCAAAGATTGGTGGCTATTTTAAAAAGCAGAGGAATAAACAAATTATATACCCATCAAGTTACCGCTATTGAAAACGCTTTACAGAAAAAAGATACCGTGGTCGTCACTCCCACCGCTTCGGGAAAAACGCTATGCTACAATATCCCCGTTTTGGACAGCATAATGAAAAAACCATCCAGCCGCTCTTTGTTTCTTTTTCCCACCAAGGCATTATCGCAAGACCAATTAGCCGAACTCTATGGTCTTATCAATGAAATCGATATTGATATTAAAACTTACACTTTCGATGGTGACACGCCCCAAACCGCCCGCCGTCTTATTCGTTCCGCCGGTCAAATCGTTATCACCAATCCCGATATGCTCCACGCCGGTATTTTACCACATCATACCAAATGGATAAAATTATTTGAAAATCTGGAATACGTTGTCATTGATGAGATTCACCACTACCGAGGAATCTTTGGTTCTCATCTTGCCAACGTCATCAAACGGCTAAAACGGATTTGTGAATTTTATGGCTCCCACCCCACTTTTATCTGTTGTTCGGCTACTATTGCCAATCCGGTGGAACTGACCCAGAAAATTATCGGATCGGACGAGAAGTTACTTTAGTGGACAACAACGGCGCTCCTTCGTGTGAAAGGCACTTTATTATTTACAACCCTCCCATAATTAACAGACAACTCGGTATCCGCAAATCAGCCGTCAACGAAGCGGCGCGGTTGGCAAAACTATTTTTAAAAAATAAAATACAGACCATTATTTTTGCCCGTTTCCGCCTTAATGTGGAAATAATGTTAACTTATTTACAACAGGAGTTAAAAGGTTATCTCAATACCGGTGTAAATATAGCCGGTTATCGCGGAGGTTATCTGCCGAGAGAAAGACGCAAAATAGAAAGTGGCCTTCGCCAGGGCACTATTACCGGAGTCGTTTCCACCAATGCTTTAGAATTGGGCATTGACATCGGCCATCTCGATGTTTCTATCATTATCGGCTACCCCGGTTCCATTGCCTCTCTTTGGCAACAAGCCGGGCGGGCGGGAAGGCGTCAAGGTTCTGCGGTGACAATTATGGTCGCCAACTCATCGGCGATAAACCAGTTTTTGTGTTCCGAACCGAAATATATCTTTGACCACAACCCGGAGTCAGGTATTATTGACCCCCATAATCTCATTATTCGCACCAATCATTTAAAATGCGCCGCCTTTGAACTTCCCTTCGGTGAAAGCGAAATTGCCGACGATGACGGCACCATACAGATTCTGGATTATCTGACCGCATCAAATTTACTGCGAAAAACCGGCAATCGTTATCATTGGTCATCGGAGATTTATCCCGCCCAACAAATCTCTTTACGGTCAGCATCTCCGGATAATTTTATCATTCTCAACGAAAGTAATCACAACGAAGTTATCGGCGAGGTCGATTATTTTTCCGCTCCCATTTTCTTGCACCCCGAAGCCATTTATCTCCATCGTGCCCGGCAATTTCAAGTTACCAACCTCGACTGGACGGGGAAAAAGGCTTACGTAAAAGAAGTGGACGTCGACTATTATACCGACGCCGAAACAAAAACGGATTTAAAGGTGTTAGCGGTCAATGAAGATAATACTTTTAGCGATATTGTTATAAGTCATGGTGATGTTTCCGTTACCAATGTTACCGTTCTCTTCAAAAAAATAAAATTCCATACTCATGAAAATGTCGGTTCCGGTGCATTGAATCTTCCCGAATTGGAAATGCACACCACCGCTTTCTGGTACACTTTCCCCGGCGATGTGGCTTACAAAACAGACATTGACAACTCTCTTTTGGGGGGCACTTTAAGAGGATTGGCCAATTTATTGGGGAAGATAGCACCTTTGTGGGTGATGTGCGACCCGCGCGATTTAAGATCCATTTCTCAGTTACGGGCACCCTTTACCGAAAGACCGACGGTTTATATTTATGAAAATATCCCCGGCGGAGTGGGCTTGTCGGAGAAACTTTTCAATGAACACGAACGACTTTTTGAAACTTCGTGGGAACATATCAAAAAATGCCCCTGCACCGATGGTTGCCCGACTTGTATCGGACCTCCTATGGAAGTCGGCGAAAGAGGGAAAAAAGGCGTTATCAAACTTTTGGAATATCTTTTAGCCCTCACCCCGGTATAGAAACATACCTCTTAGCATTACAGTTCGGTTTTATTGAGCCCTAACAAAAGATAAGAACAAACACTTCCCCTATACAAAAAATATTTCCTTTTTAGAAGACACTGAATTTAAAGTATTTTCTCGGATTTTTTTGAATATCGGCAATGAGGTTGTTCAAACGAGTTATCAAGCTTGTCATTTCACCATACATGGCAGTATCATTGACTAACAAACCGAGACTACCCTCGGAAGTATTTATCTTTCTTAAAATAGAATCAAGCTTGGCGGTAGAAACAGCTAAGTTATCGTAGAGAGTGGGATCATTTATAATTCTTCCCAAAGTTCCCTTATTTTCATCAATCTTTGTGCTCATATTTTCCAAAACCTTTGAAGTTTTTTCTATGGAGCTGACAATCCTGACTTGATTTTTCTGTAATTCTGCGGTTAAAGTGGTTAGTCCCGCCACCAGTTTGGTAATATTTTGGTACAATTGGTCGTTGGTCACCATTTGTCCCAAAGTCCCCTTGCCTTGGTTCATATTTTCCAATAAAGAATTCAAATTAACAATGGTAGCACGAGCATCATTGATAGCTTGTTCACCGGCTTTAAACATTTGGGGAGCGCTGCCGGCATTGATCGTTTTGACCATTTCCATTTCTCCTATCGGTGGGCCCTTTCCATTCCCGGGGATAACTTCAACGTATTTATCTCCCAAAAAACCCATGGTACCCAACTGCACCCTCGCATCTTTCGTCAAACGGTTCCAGACAGATTTTTTCAAGCGGCAAACAACTTTAACTTGCCTCAAAGAATCAAGATTGACAAAACTAATAGAACTGACATTCCCTACCTCCACTCCAGACATCCAAACCGGTGACCCGGGAACCAAACCGTTAACATTCTTAAAATAACAAACAAATTTACCTTTGGGTTGAAAAATGGATGTTCCCCCTCCGGAAAATGATGCCCAAAACATCATAGCAATAGCAATCATCAAAATAATACCAATTTTTAAACTGCCCCATTTAACAGTCGTGGTTCTCTTCATATCTTATAAACCTTTATTTTCCCTTTCATAATTTATTATAAAACTAAAAGCAATTATATTTCAATAAATTTTTTTTGTGCCACTTTAAAAAAAGATTTTCTAAAAGGCGCTAAAAATCCCTTTACTTTTGGTTGATTACATCTGCTTAATTCTTCCAAATTCCCATCGAAAACCACTTCGCCTTCAACAATCACGATGAACCGATCGGCTAAAGCGACAGCATCGGCAATCTGATGAGTTACCACGATGGTAGCAATAGATATTTCATGATGGAGTTTTTTTATCAAGCCTAAAACATTTTCCGCCGATTGAGGGTCTAATCCGGTGGTGGGTTCATCATACAACATTACCTTGGGATTGGTGGACAGTAAAGCCCTTCCTATGGCAACTCTTCGTTGCATACCACCCGATAGTTGTTCCGGTAATTTATCCATAATCTCTTGAGCATCCAAACCGACAAATCCAAGCATTTTAATAGCCTTTTGGCCAATTTCCTCCACAGACATATTGGTATGTTCTAAAAGATAATAACCGACATTTTCCCATATCGACAGAGAATCAAACAAAGCTCCATCTTGAAAAACCATACCTATTTTTTTACGTATATTCTGCTTCTGACTTTCTTTCATACGACAAATATTTTTGTCTTCAATAATGATATCTCCCTTTTGAGGGCATTCCAAACCAAGAATCAGCCGTAAAATAGTTGATTTACCGGACCCCGACGGTCCCATAATGACCAATGCTTCCGAGGCGTTTACCTTAAAAGATATATTTTTTAAGATAAGCTTTTCATCATAAGCAAAATACACATTTTTAAACTCAATCATAACAGATATCCTTTTAAGAGAGCAAAAACGACACGAGTAATAAAAAAGTTCACCATCAAAATGGTAATGGAAGTCAGTACAACCGAATCCGTTGTCGCTCGGCCCACTCCCTTGGTGCCTCCTGCCGAGGTAAACCCTTTATAGCAGGCGATAAAAGCAATGACAAAAGAAAAAACAGCCGGCTTAAGTAAACCGATAAATATGTTTCCGAAAATAAGTTTTTCCCTCACAGATGACCAATACATAGTAGAACTTACATGAGCAATAAAAACAGAAATTATGTACCCTCCAAAAAGAGCAATGATATCACAAATAATTGTCAAAGCGGGAACCATAATAATAAGGGAAATTAAACGCGGAACAGCTAATTTTTTTATAGGGTCGATTCCAAAAGCAACCATAGCATCAATTTGGTTAGAGGATTTCATTGCTCCCAACTCAGCCGTAATCCCCGCCGCCACGCGAGCGGCAATCATTAATGAGGTCAACACCGGACCCAATTCTCTGATAATGGCAAGCACCATGATGCGACCCAAATAATCCTTGGCTCCGAAAAGAGCTAATTCCACCGAAAACGCCAGAGCAAATCCCTGTCCGGCAAAAATACCCGTTAAAACAATCAAATATAATGAACCGACCCCGATTAAGTACAATTGTTCTTTGGTTTCCGAAAAATAAAAGGGACGGGAAAACATTGCTCCAAGCATCCGTAAGGAAAAAAAGAACATATTTTGAAGCTCATAAGCAAAGTTTTTCAACCATTTATTGATTGCTTTAAAAATTGTTAATTCCTTTCTCAAATAAGAAATATTATTAAACAATATGTTTACCCATAAAGTGCTTTATTTTTAATCAAAAAACAAAATAATTCAATAAAATTCAAAGACAAGGTATAATTTAATCGTTATATTGTAATTGGATTTTAATTCGAGGATATTTCGTTTATGGATAACAAAGATGGTAAAAAGCGTGCGCATGCCATTGCCCTATTTTCCGGTGGGTTGGATTCGGCGTTAGCTATTCTTTTGACTTTAAGACAAAATATCGAAGTTACCGCTTTAACTTTCATGACCCATTTCGGTTGCGATTTAGGTGACCGCTCTTCTTGTGGTTCTAATCCTTATCCCGTAGCCAAACAGTATGGTTTTAATGTAAAATTGATGCACTTAGGTCAAAAATTCATTGATATTGTGGAAAACCCGGAATTTGGCCGCGGTAAGAATATGAACGTCTGTACCGACTGCCGCATTCTAATGCTCCAAGAAGCTAAGAACTTGATGGAATTGATAAATGCGGATTTTATCATAACCGGTGAAGTTTTGGGACAACGCCCCATGTCTCAAGTAAGAGGGAAAATGAATTTAATCGAAAAGAGAAGCGGTTTAAGAGGCAAACTCCTTCGCCCTCTTTCCGCCAAACTCCTCCCTCCTACGGAAGCGGAACTTAAACACCTTGTCGACCGAGAACAACTGGAGGGTATAAGCGGTCGTAGCCGTAAACGACAGATGGAACTGGCGCACGAATTCGGATTGGAAGATTACCCCTCTCCCGCTTCCGGTTGCCTCTTAACCGACAAAGGTTACTCCAACCGGTTACGAGACCTTCTTGCTCATACGGACCATTTAACCTTCAATGATTTGAATCTTTTACGTTTGGGGCGTCATTTTCGATTAGACGATGAAACCAAAGTCATTGTGGGCCGCAACGAACAAGAGAATAAACAAATATTATCTTATAAAAAACCACACCATTATTATATTGAAGCCAAAGACATCGGCTCACCTATAACCCTCGTTTTAGGTAACACTTCCCTTGAAAATTTGAAAAAAGCGGCTATGATAACGGCTCGTTATACATCAGCTAAAAACCAGCCAAAAGTAACTTTGTTAGCATATAATAAAGTAAACCAGAAGGAATTGATTGTCCCACCGGCAAAAGATGAAGACTTACATTATATTATTATAAAATAAGGTATGAATTAACCCCAAAACAAAAGGTCCCAACATCTCGCTGAGACCTTCTCTCTCCTCACCATCTGGAACGAATAAATAACTAACCGCCATATAAAGTTATTTACCTCAAATACATTTCACAATGCATTTATGTTCCAGACATTAATAAACAATCAAAATAGATGCCAACCAGACCAAATAATCACAACTCATTGACTATAAACACATTAAGCTCATTCGAGACATTACAAGTGAACTATAAAAGCCCAATTAACGCAAGAAATGTGATAAAAATAACGCAGATATTACTAATTAAAAAATAGCTCTTTCCTATTCACGATAGAAAAGAGCTATTAGCAAAATTATTAACGAACTTTTTAACTACTTCAAAATCCAAATGCCATCTTATTTCAGCATCAACATCTTCTTCGTTTGACTGAAATTTTCTGCTGAAATACGGTAGAAATAAATACCGCTGGAATTGTTTGATGCATCCCATTCAACTTCATGACGTCCGGCGTCCATATTTTTGTCAATCAAAGTAATGACTTTTTGACCCAAGACATTGTAAATTGTTAAGTTTACATAAGACGTAACCGGCAAATCAAAAGATATCTGCGTGGAAGGGTTAAACGGATTGGGATAGTTCTGATACAATGCATAGGATTCGGGAACTCCTTCACCGGATACACTTGATAGAGATACGGATATATTTTCCAAATCAGGGGTAATATTGTCAAGATAATCCACTTCATGATTAGCCATTTTTGTCTTGTCTTCATGGATAAAAGTTAAAGTATGATCGGGATTCTTTAATTCTATAGGCTTTATGGAAATATCGGTAACCGCTGGGTCATTTACTTTGAATACAAGACGAGCAATGACACCGGTGCCGGGAGCCAAGTTATCCTTTTTCACAGAGGATAACTGAGGGAAAAGACCGATAATCACGGTATGTTTTTCATTGTTAATGTTAGCGAACTTTCCGTCGAAATAAGAAACCCGGGTATTATCAAAATCAACTTTCTCTAAAGTAACACCATCTGAAAAATGAAGAGGAATATCAAGGGCTGCTACTTCCATGCTATTAGTAATTTCCAGAGGAACCACAATCTCAT
>JAADHM010000039.1 GCA_013151855.1 FCB group bacterium
TTATTAACGGCATTACAAATATCCGTCCCATCATAGATAAGCAAAGGCGCTGCACGAGTTATAAACTTTTGCCCCAAATCAAACCATAACACAAAAGCCGATACGACAGGATAGGGAAAATACAAAAAAGTAGAAGGACTGATAAAGTCATTGCTATCTTTGGTTACCGTTCCCGCTTGTACCATACTGTCAATCATGGGCCAATAATGTTTCATATTATCAGATATAATATTGGCCAGTTCCGTTGATGTCTTGTCCGCCAGTTTTTTTGACACTTCCGCTTCCTTCACGAAAATAATCGGAAAAGTGACGACATAAGCACTCTTAACTTTTTTAACATAACGACGTTTGAGCAATATATTGAGTTCGTCGATTACAAACGATAAATCGGATTTGCTCATCTCGGCAATCTCTTGAACCGATTTCCCCTTTTTCAAAAGAATCAGAAGATAGCGAATAAACTCATTATCAAGATAGGGATGTTGTTCAACACGGGGAGGAAGAGTTATCTTATCTTGAGTATAAGGAAACATCTCTTCGGGGATGCTAAAGTTAAGAAAGAAAGGTTGCTCGTAAAATTTTTGTCCCGGTAGAACCTCATCAAGAGTATCGATTACATTATACATTCGGAGCTTAATTTCCGCTTTGCCATAATTTGACGGAATATAAAATTTAGGATGCACCATCTTTTTTGTCATTGGCTCAAGATAAAGATTAGATTTTGTCTTCCGCTCGGGATTAAGATAAGAACCGGAAAAACTAATATCAGTTTCCACGACAACAAATTTTACCACATCGGTAGTATTTTCTATCTCGATATTTGCTTTTTGATTTCCCCATCTAAGCGATGGCAAAGCCACTTTCCCTACAATAATATCCGGTTGCTGGGCATAAGACCATCCTGCTACCAATAAAAGAAAAGCTACCCACGATACCATATAAAATTTACGCATCCGAGTTCCTCCTTATTCTTTGTTTTGCTGCTAATTGACCGCAAGCGGCATCAATATCTCGTCCCCTGCTTTTTCGAACCGTAACGGCCGGAGCTCGAGTATAAAGTTGACGACCGAACCAATCCACTTTCTCCTCGGAAGGACGTTTTAAATTTAATCCCTCAACAGGATTGTAAGCGATAATATTTATTTTACACGGAATACCTTCAACAAGTTTACTCAAAGCCAAAATATCTTCCATCGTATCGTTAAGACCCGCCATTAAAAGATATTCGAAAGTAAGGCGAGCATTGGTTTTCTTAGCATAATACTTCGCCGATTGCATTAATTCCTTTAAACCAAAAGTTTCAGCGATAGGCATAATTTTAACTCTTTTAGCTTGAATAGCCGCATTTAAGGAAATAGCCAACTTAACTTTTAAATCGGTATCAGCCAACTTTTTGATTTTAGGCGTTATTCCCGAGGTGGAAACCGTTATTTTTTTACGGCTAACGTCTAAACCGATGTCATCGGAAATAATCTTAATTGCTTCTACAACATTATCAAAATTATGCAGCGGTTCCCCCATCCCCATAAAAACAATATGAGAAAAAGCCTTCTCTCCGAAATTATTGCGCAGATAAATTAATTGACCGACAATTTCACCAACACTCAAATTGCGTTTTAATCCCATAGTACCGGTAGCACAAAAACGACAATTCAAAGCACAACCCACTTGGGAAGATATACAAACAGTGCTTCTTTTATCTTCATCGGGGATCAAAACCGTTTCCAAGGGCAATCCGTCTTCCAAACGAAACAAAAACTTTTTGGTACCGTCTCGAGATGTTTGAGATTTTTCCAAATGTAAATCACAAATACAATAAGCATCATCCAAACGTTTTCGTAAATCTTTGGAAAAATCTGTCATTAAATTAAAATCATATTGTCGATGGCGATAAAGCCATTTAAAAAGCTGTTTCCCCCGATAGGGTTTATCGCCCCAACCCTTCAGTAATTCCTGCAGTTGTTGCGAGGTATATCCAATCAAGTTTTCTTTTGGCATAATTAAACAATTTAAAAGATTTTTCTGCTTTAGCAAGTCCCAAAGAAGTCGAAAATGATGTTATAAGGGAATAGTCTTAGCTATATATATAATATCAGCTTGACATAACAGCTAAAGCGACCTATTTTCCATCCACCAATCGGGGTGTGGCGCAGTCTGGCAGCGCGCTTGCTTTGGGAGCAAGATGCCGGAGGTTCAAATCCTCTCACCCCGATATTGAAAGCCACAATTCATCTCATCAAAAAAATTATTTCGGTATTCAAAGGACACCATTTGTATGATTGCCTGTCCTTTTCAAAACTGTTCCAACTGCCATAATGATGGACGCACTTATAAAACCAAACCTCAGGACTTGTTGATAAAGTCCCGATACACCGTTACAGCAGGCCTTGCAAATCCGTACCAACGGATTTGTGTGAACTGTTGTTCTTAATTTACATAAACTTACGTGTTGGGTCACAATCCCGTTTACACGGGCTCAAGACCCAACACAACAGGGGATAAGGTTTTTTTTTCAACAAGCCCCTCCGGGTAAGTTTATAAAATATACTCAATAATCACGACAATTAAATAATCCGTATTGAGCAAATATTTAAATTTCTCTATCAGGGGGACCGTCATAAGTAAATGGCAAGGGGCCAAGTTTACGCATCGGTTTTTCGCGGGTCATTTCTTCATAAGCATGCGCTACCAACCCGGGTACTCGTGAGATAATAAAAAACGCTTTTCCCAACCGCCAATCGAAACCCATATCGGAAATCACCGCCGCAATGGCACCATCGACATTTATGGGCAACTTTTTACCCAATTTTTGCTCCAGAGTTTTTTCGATGGCTTTACATAAATCAATATGCTTCCCCTTGTAACCGTTACGTTGAGCGATTTCAAACAATTTTGCGGTGCGAGGGTCAACTTTGTGCAATCGATGCCCAAACCCGGGCATACGTTTTTTATTTTCTTTTAACCAAGTCACTAATTCTTCAGCAATATTATTCACATCATCATCTTTCTTAGCCCATTGTTGCATAATCCTTGCCGAATTTTCGATAGCCCCGCCATGCGTATCACCAATTACCAATACCCCTCCCGCCACGGCGGCATTGAGAGAGTTACCACCAGAAATAACAGTCCGCGCTCCTAAAACCGAGGGCGGAGTAGCGCTATGGTCTATGGAAGACACCAAAATGGCGTTCATCAATTCCGCTTCCGCTTTCGAGGGAAGTTCCCCTTTCAATATCAGATAAACCGTTTCCGCATAAGAGAGCTTCTCCATAATATCGGTGATATTATAACCTCTTACTCTAATCTTTCCGGGTTCTACATTGGTAATAGCTGTTTTCCAAAGTTCTTCTGGCATATTTTTTACCTCTTTATTCAACTAATGATTACTTTATTTTACTGATTTTCTTATAACTGACAGCCAAGTATTTTGCAAGCTATCCACTGAAATATTAAAGATTCGGGTAACAGACTTATCAAAATTCCCTCGAGAATTATAGAGGTCTTTTAAAGTATTTATTCCATAATAAAAAACAATAAAATCAACGAACGATGCCGCTTCCGCCGATTGATGCCGTTCACGGTTACTGTTGATAGTGGTATCAACGGCTAATTTCTTTAAGGGTATCAATTTCCCTTTTTTTAGATAATCCAAAGTTTCTTTATGATAGTTTTTACCGGAATAATCAAACAAAGCATATAACCCATGCTTCAAAAACTGATACCGAGGTTCTTTTTTATTCCATTTGGGAAGCAGATATTTCATTACCGTAGTGCCAAAATAACTGGGCATCCATAAATGAATCGTATCCCCTTGAGCGTAAGGATATTCATGACCTGTTATTTTCTTCCCTTGTCCCAAACCGGTATAAAAAAAGATAATAAGAGTATCACTGGGAATATTTATATGCAAAAATTGGCAATCTCTTCTGATACTGACAATATATTTTTGGGCTAATTCCGGAATAAATTTTTCCTGAAAATGTCCGGGAGGATAATAAAATTTAATATTTTGGTAAGAATAAGTTTTCCAACCCGAATATATATCCGCAATTTGTTTTTCTTTTTTGTTTTTACTACAAGAAATTATCCCCAAAAGGATGACAATAACAGAGTATAAAACAATATTTTTACGGTAAGATATAAGCATTTTTATTAAAATTTAATCTCTTTAAATAACCTGTATTTTATCTATAATTTGTTATTACTTAATATATTATTTGAAATATATCAATGTCTTATGAAGAAGTCAAACCGATAATAAATGTTACTTTTTTCACAATCTTTCTTGACATTTTATCTTTTTTTTAATATTTAAAAAACTAAGATTTTGATATTTTTATTATTTGAAAAGATTACAAAAGTTTGGTTGATAATTAAATAAAATTGATTTATCTTAAGTAGTTTATATCAAAGGACTTTTAGCGGTGTCGGTTGACAACAAAGTGATAAGATTTCAATCTCCTGTTTTTTCCAAAGATATTATTATCATTGTCGGGAGCTATGGCAGTGGTAAATCCGAAGTCGCGGTTAATTTGGCTCGTTTTTTCGTATCCCATTTCCCCCCTTCGGAAAAACCGGTAGCCATCGCCGATCTTGATGTAGTCAATCCCTATTTCCGCTCCCGTGAAGCGGCTTCGGTTTTGGAGGAACTCGGCATTCGAGCCATTAATCCCAAAGGCGGGCAATTTTATGCTGATATTCCCATAATTCTGCCTGAAATTAAAGGTGCCATCGAACATAACGAAGGAATACTGATTCTTGATGCCGGTGGTGACGATGTTGGCGCCAAAGTACTCAGTTCGTTAAACAATGCCTTTATCCCCGACACTTATGAACTTTTGCTTGTGCTCAATGCGAACCGCCCCTTTACTTCCGATATGGAAGGTTGCCTAAAAATGATAAAAAATATAGAAACAGCATCTCGCCTTAAAGTTACCGGTATTATTTCCAATACTCATTTGATGGAAAACACCACTCCGGAAATAATTATAAAAGGTTTGAAATTGTCCAAAGCGGTGAGTAAAAAAACCAAACTTCCCCTTTCATTTTTAAGCGCCACCACCCAAGATTTGAAAAAAATAGCCTTAAATGCTATTGATATTCCCGTATTACCTTTGAACCGCTTATTGCTCAAACCATGGGAGAAAAAAGATTGATAAATGTAATTAAAAATAAAGGAATCAAATAAATGCCTGGTGTCACCATAGATAAAAACCATTGTAAGGGTTGTGAATTATGTGTCAAGGTTTGTCCTCAACAGATACTGGCAATGTCCAAACAGATTAGTATTCGGGGTTATTTTTATGCGGAGATGATTGATAGTTCGCGATGTATCGGATGCCGCATTTGTGCTATTGTGTGCCCTGATGTCGCTATCGAAGTTCACGTAAACGGTACCGTTTTCAGCTTGTTTGAATATTAGTTGAGGAGAAAGAGGATTTTATGGTAAAAATATTGATGAAAGGTAACGAAGCTATCGCCGAAGCGGCAATAAAAGCCGGTGGCATCAACTATTTCTGTTACCCCATTACTCCCCAAACGGAAGTTGCCGAATATCTCGCCCGTCGTATTCCGGAAGTTGGTGGAGTGTATTTACAAGGCGAAAGTGAATTAAAGTGAATTAGCCGTATCCAATATGCTTTTTGGTGCCGCTTCCACCGGTAAAAGAGTTTTCACTACTTCCTCAAGTCCCGGTATCAGTCTTATGCAGGAAGCTATTTCTTATATGGCTGGTGCTCAACTACCGGTAGTTATCGTAAATATTATGCGCGGTGGCCCCGGATTGGGTGGCATTTTGCCGGCTCAGTCCGATTATTTTCAATCTACCAAAGGTGGCGGACACGGAGATTACCGTCTTTTGGTGTTGGCTCCCTCATCCATTCAAGAGGCGGTCGACTTGATGATGCTTTCTTTTCATTTGGCTGACAAATATCGCAATCCGGTAATGATGATTGGTGATGGCATGATTGGACAAATGATGGAACCGGTCGAGTTCCCCGACAAATACGAAGAGCCGGAGTTACCGCCAAAAACTTGGGCGGCTACCGGAGCCAAAGGACGCCCCGCTCATATCATCAAGTCACTTTTCCTCGACCCTATCGCTCTTGATAAAAATAGCTGGATTTTGCATGAGAAATACGAACGGATGAAAAAAGAAGAAATCCGCTTCGAGCTTTATAACCACTCCCCAAAAAACGAAATTATGCTTATCGCTTATGGCACGATGGCGCGTATCTGCCAAACCGCTATTGACGCACTGAAACAAGAGGGTATTTCTATCGGACTTTTCCGTCCCATAACTCTTTTTCCCTTCCCCGAAAAACAAATTTACAAAGAAGCAACAAAGGAAAATATACGGGAATTACTCGTTGTGGAAATGAGCACGGCGCAAATGTTCGAGGATGTGGAAAGAGCGGTTTACGGTAAAAAGAAAGTGAATTTCTTTGGTCGTACCGGTGGGATTGTTCCTCCTCCCGAAGAAGTTATGGAGCATGTCAAGATGCTTCTTAATAAAAAATCCAAAGATAAAAAGAAAGCTTGAGGTCTGTAATGGAACAAGATACCAAAACAATTTTTTCCAGACCGGAAGCCCTTAGAGATACGGTAACCCATTATTGTCCGGGTTGTACTCATGGCATAACCCATCGGATAGTCGCGGAAGTCCTCGACAGTCTGGGTGTCAGAGAGAAAACTCTCGGTGTTGCTCCGGTGGGATGCTCGGTCTTTATTTATAATTATATCGACACCGATTTCTTGGAAGCCCCTCACGGACGAGCTCCGGCATTGGCAACGGGATTCAAGCGCCTCAGACCCGATATGGTCGTTTTCACTTATCAAGGAGATGGCGACTTGGCATCTATCGGTATGGCGGAAATAATCCATGCCGCCAACCGTGGTGAAAAAATAACGGTTATATTTATTAACAATGCCATCTACGGTATGACGGGGGGACAAATGGCGCCGACGACTATTTCGGGACAAGTTACCACCACTTGCCCTTTCGGTAGAGATATCGCTCAGACAGGCTACCCTATTCGTATGGTGGAACTTTTATCGGCTCTCGGCACTCCTATGTATTTGGAACGGGTAACGGTTAATTCTCCGCAACAGATCATCAAAACCAAACGAGCGATTAAAAAAGCGTTTCAGTACCAACTTGAAGGTCGTTGTTTTTCTCTTGTCGAGGTACTTTCCACCTGTCCCACCAATTGGGGATTAATTCCTTTGGAAGCAACCAAATGGCTGGAGGACAATATGATTCCTAATTACCCCTTGGGTTGTTTCAAAACGCCCGACGATGCGGAGTCTAATCATGGAACAGTTTGAAGTAACCCTTGCCGGATTTGGCGGTCAAGGGATTATGACTGCCGGTCAGCTTTTGGCTTATAGCGGTATGAAGGCTGGCAAAAAAGTTGTTTGGTTGCCATCTTACGGACCGGAAATGCGTGGGGGAACGGCTTACTGCACGGTGGTCATTTCCGATCAAAATATCGGTTCTCCCGTAATCAACAATCCCTATTGTATATGTGTTTTTAACCGCCCTTCTTTTGATAAATTCGAACCCCGCGTGAAACCTAACGGTATTTTGATTGTCAATAGTTCTCTGATAAATGTAAGTTCCCAGCGAAAAGACATAACGCAGCTTTTGATCCCCGCCAATGATATTGCCCTTAAAGCCGGTAATGTTAAAACCGCCAATATTATAATCTTGGGAGCTCTTATCGGAGCTTCTAAAGTCCTTGACCTTAAGATAGTCAAAGAAATTGTCAAAGAAAAAATGAGCAAGAAAAAAGAATTATTGGATTTGAATCTTAAAGTTTTAAAACAAGGTTATGATCTGGCCATAGAGGAATTAAGTCAAAAGGAAAAAGTATGAAACATAATTTAGATAAACTGTCCGCTATTTTTAACCGCTACCCCCAAAATCGGGAATCTTTAATAGCTGTTTTACAGGACATCCAAAAGGAATATCACTATTTACCTGAAGAGGCATTACAAGCAACCGCCAAAACTCTCGATGTTCCCCTAAGCAAAGTTTTTTCCGTTGCGACTTTTTACAATGCTTTTTCCCATTATCCTCGTGGCGAAAAAATTATCCGCATATGCGTAGGTACCACTTGTCACATCAGAGGAGCACACTTGGTACAGGAACAGTTGGAAAACCGGTTAAACATTAAAGCCGGCAGCACCACCAAAGATTTAAAATATACTCTGGAAACGGTGAATTGTGTGGGAGCTTGTTCACAAGCTCCGGTAGTGATTGTCAACAATAAATACTATGGCCACGTCAAAGTAAGCGATGCCAAAAAACTTTTGAGGAGTAAATAAGATGCATCTGGACAATCCTCAACAATTGATAGATTGGCACGACAAAATAATCGCCAAACAAAAGAAGATTAAAAAGAAAATCCTTGTCTGTTGCGGGCCCGGTTGTTTGGCCAACGGCGCTCAAGACATTATTGATAAATTTAAAACCGTTTTAAAAGAAAAAAAGATTTCCGGCTTCACCGTAGAAGCTTTAAAAGAAACCGGTTGTCATGGTTTTTGCGAACAAGGTCCTCTGGTAGTAATGGAACCGAAAGGATTATATTATACCAAAGTTAAAGTGAAAGATGTGGAAGATATTATCGAGCAATCAATTAAAAACGATAAGATCATTGACCGTCTCCTTTATAATGACCCTCAAACCGATAAAAAGATAGAAAGATACCAAGACATAAAGTTTTATTCCCATCAAAAGAAAGTTGTTTTAAATAATTTAGGGAATATCAATCAATGTAACATTGAAGATTATATTGCCAATGACGGTTATCAAGCGTTATCAAAAGTAATAACTTCCATGTCTCCCCAAAAAGTGATAGATACGATTACCAAATCGGGTTTGCGTGGTCGCGGCGGAGCGGGATTTCCCACCGGCCGTAAATGGGCTACCTGCCGCAAGGTCGAATCCGACACTCATTATGTAATTTGTAACGGTGATGAGGGCGACCCGGGAGCATTTATGGATCGCGCCCTTATGGAAGGCGATCCTTTTTCCGTGCTGGAAGGAATGACTATTGCCGCCTTTGCCGTTGGTGCCAAGCAGGGATACATCTATGTCCGCGAAGAATATCCTCTGGCCGTGGTCAATTTGCAAAAAGCCATCGAGATTGCCAATGAGAAGGGTCTTCTCGGTGACAACATACTGGGAACGGATTTTTCTTTTAACATTAAAATCAGTCGCGGTGCGGGCGCTTTTGTTTGTGGTGAGTCCTCCGCTCTGATGAAATCCGTTGCTGGTGAAGTCGGGGAACCGCGGGCAAAATATGTTCGCTCTGTCGTTAAAGGACTCTATGACCGACCGACCGTCCTCAACAATGTCGAAACTTTTGCCAACGTACCCATTATTATCAGAAAGGGAGCTTCGTGGTATCAAAAAATCGGCACCCCTAAAAACTCCGGTACCAAAGCTTTTTCGTTAGTGGGCAAAGTACGCAATACCGGTCTTATCGAAGTTGCTATGGGCACCACCTTAAGAGAAATCATATATGATATCGGCGGCGGTATTATCGACGACCGACCCTTTAAGGCGGTGCAAACCGGTGGCCCTTCGGGGGGATGTCTGCCGGCATCAAAGCTTGATTTACCGGTTGATTTTGACTCTTTGAATGAAGCCGGCTCGATGATGGGTTCCGGCGGGATGATTGTTATGGATGATCTCACCTGCATGGTTGATGTCGCCAAATACTTTTTAGGTTTTTTGGTCAATGAATCTTGTGGCAAATGTGTTCCCTGTCGTGAGGGTTTGTATCAACTTCACGCTTTAACCGTCAAAGTCAGCGAAGGTAAAGCCGAAGAAGCCGATTTGGAAAAGATGGAAAAATTATCGGAAATGGTAATTATCGGGTCTTTGTGCGGTTTGGGAAAGTCAGGACCCAACCCTCTCTTGAGCACTATCAAATATTTTAGAGATGAATATATGGCACATATTCGTGACAAACGCTGCCCCGCGGGTGTCTGTCGTGCCCTTATTACTTATAAAATCACCGATGCCTGTACCGGATGTATGGCTTGTATCGCGCCTTGCCCCACTAATGCCATCACCGGCAAAAAGAATGAGATGCATGTTATTGACCAAGAACTATGTACCAAATGTGGCGCTTGTTTCGCGGTTTGTCGCTACGATGCCATATTAGTCAGTTAGGAGTTGACATGGTTAACTTAACTATAAACGGAAGAATTGTTCAAGCCAAAGAAGGCGAGATGCTCCTGACGGTTTTACGAAGGGAAAAAATAGATGTCCCCGCTTTATGCCATCATGAGGCTGTGGAACCTTTCGGAGCTTGTCGCTTATGCACGGTAGAAATCACCAAAGAAGATTGGAACGGGTACAGCAATTATGTAACTTCTTGCTTGTATCCGGTGGAAGAAGGTTTAATTGTCAGCACCCACTCACCAAAAGTAAATGAACTGAGGAAAACCATTCTCGATTTGTTTTTAGCCCGCCATCCTAATTCACCGGAGATAAGGCAACTCGCCGCTGATTACGGCGTGTTTAAAACCAGCTACGAAACGGTTGTTGATGGTAACAATTGTATTCTTTGCGCTATTTGTACTCGTATTTGTGACACTATGGGCTTTCACGCTATTTCGACCGTGGGGCGCGGACATGGGAAAGAAGTGGCCCCTCCTCTTCATCAAGTTCCGCCTGATTGTGTCGGTTGTCTGGCTTGTGCCCTAAACTGTCCCACTCATTACATCGAATATACTTTTGACAATAACTATCTTACTATCTGGGACAAAAAGTTTGAACTTATGGTTTGCTCTCGATGTGGCAAAAAAACGATAACCAAAGAGTTTGCCGAATATCTAAGCAAACATCGGGATATTCCTTTCAGTTATTTCGAGATTTGTGACGAATGCCATCGTAAAGAATTAGCCGCCACCATGGGTCAAATAACATCTTGGGAAAGAGAGGCATAACTATGAACTATCGCTTTATAGTAAGACCAAATCTATGCACCGGTTGTCGTACGTGTGAATTGGCTTGTTCTTTTACTCACAGCATTGATAATATCCGCGGTATAACCCGTATTTATCCTCTTGATGGTGGTTTTAAAGACTTGTGGGTGCCGGTAACTTGTCTTCAATGTGAAGACCCCGCTTGTATTAAATCATGTCTGGTTGATGCTCTGCGGCTGAATCCCGAAACCGGCGCTATTGAACTCAATCAGGATATTTGCGTGCATTGTATGGCTTGTGTTGCCGCCTGCCCTTTTGGTTGTTCCATCTTTGATAAGCAACATGATATAATTGTTAAATGTGATTTATGCGGTGGTGACCCCGCTTGCGCTCATTTCTGCCCGACAAAGGCTCTGGAATGGAAACCCATTGAGGTAAAGAAAAAGAAAGTCGCCATATAAATAAACTTCTTAAAAGGACGCTGTTGGTTTCATCTGATAGTGTCTTTTTATATTATGGCTTATCAAAACTTCTTTTTCAACCATAAAATTAACCTTGACTTAACCTCTGTTTTTAAACTAATTTAAAAGTTAGACAAGAGATTATAAATATAAACATTTTAGTAAATTATGTATTAGTATTTATCTCCGGTGGTCATCATAATTAGAAACTTGTTAAGAGAATAAACGTATCAACAATATGTCACTTGTGGAGGTTTAAAAAATGAATTTAACTGACCGCGAACAAGATGGAGTGGTCATAATTGAGCCCAAAGGAAAAATCATGGGTGGACCTGACGCCAGCCTGCTTCACGATAAATTGTACGAATTCATTGAACAAAATAAAAAAAAAGTAATTATAGATCTTTCTCGGGTCGATTGGATGAATTCTACCGGATTGGGTATTCTCATTTCCGGCTATACCACCCTACGTAATAACGATGGTGAATTAAAACTGGCTAATGTCACGGAAAAGATTCAATCCTTGCTCACTATCACCAAATTGGTTACTGTTTTTGAAGCTTATGACTCTATCGATGATGCCATTAAATCATTCCATTAATTGTGCCTTATAAGCAAATGGGAATAATTAATCTCAGGTAGGTATTCTTTCAACCTGCCTGTTTTTTTTAGGAGAGTTAAAAACCAATGGATAAACCAATCATCACCGGTAATACCATGATTATTCCTTCCAACCAGGAATTCCTTGCTGATGTTGATGTTTTTCTTGAAGGCGTTCTCCGCGGCTATGGAATCGATGAATCTCGTGTTGCCGATATTGCCATTTCCGTTTCCGAATTAGTCAATAATGCCATCCATCACGCTCACCATAAAGATACCAAGAAAACTATTTCCATAAAAATAAATAGAGACAAGGAAAATGTAATAATTAACATTTCCGACCAAGGGACCGGTTTTAATCCGGAAGATATTAACGACCCTCTGGCGGAAGAAAATCTACTAAAAGACACCGGACGAGGGCTTTTTATCGTTAAATCTCTGATGGATAAAGTAGATTTTGAAATTACCGACCAAGGAACCTCCGTCACCATTACCAAATCGATAAAATAATTAGAAAGTCATTCCGGGGAAAATGAGTTTAGAAGTAATAAAAACATCGGTTTATTTTTTAACGGGAAGTTTTCTGATTTTTCTCGCTATCACGATATCCCGTGACAATTTTTCCAACAAACTAAATCGGATAACCGGTGCGATGCTTTTATTTGCCGGATTAGGGCCCATCTTTATGGCTCTGGGAACCATTATTGATTTTTCTTCTTTATCTAATACTGACCTTGAAAATTCTGTAATATTCAACTTGCACTATGTATGGGAACTTTTCTTCCCTTTGCTCCTCCTTTTTTCATTGAGTTTTCCCGATGACCGCTTGAAACAATTAAAGCAACCACGCTTTCAGTATCTT
>JAADHM010000041.1 GCA_013151855.1 FCB group bacterium
CGATAGCAACATTGACGCATCTCAGGGTAGTTATCAGTGGATAGTTCCCAAAGAGCTTTCTGCCAAGTGTAAGATTATGATAGAAAAGGCTCAAGACACTTATATCAGTGCGCAGAGTGATTTATTCAAAATCAAATGGTATATTCTTACCCGCTTTGATAGTAATAATGAATATGAAGCCTTTGATGTTTTTCAAGATGGTTGGTCGTTTGCCAATGATTCCCCTGATATGTGGCCGGATACGATGTGGCAGAATTATGACTATACCGGCGAAGATCCCTATACTCATTTACCTTATCCCTCAGCTTTTGCGGGTTCACCTCAATCTGCTTTTCCCGACTGGCCTTTGTTTGTAGAAGCCTTTAATATAAATAACTGTTATTATGCGCTTCCCCCCAATTCGAATAACTTAGTGTTTTATCGTCTGTGGGCCGTAAAAAAATGGAAAAGCATCAAAGGTAAATGGAGAGGTTCCTGTTTTGGTTTAGCAAATTCAAGTATGCTGGCCTTTATTGACAAGCCATTCTTCGAAACTCTGGACGGCATTGGCAGTTTTGACAATCTAATGAACTTTCAAATCAATTCTGATGTGAGAGCCGTTATCAATAAGTATCAGATTTATGCATACGGTCGTCAGTTTACTCAGCTTATCCGAGAGCAGCCGGTGCCGTCAGGGATACATACCTTTAAGGATTGCCGGCAGATGCTGGCTGCTGACAGCGCCTTACAGAACGATAAGGTTCTTTTATTCTGGTGGTGGCGGGGAGGACACGCGGTAACACCTTATGAATGCCGACAGGACACGGGCACAATATGGCGGATTTATGTCTTTGATAACAATCGTCCCGGTGATTCGGCAAAGTATGTGGAAGTTGATACCGCGACGAACGTCTGGTATTATGCTCCGTTGAATGTCGGATTTTATAATGGTGATATGCAACTATCTGATCCTTTATTTGATTTCTATGGTGATGCACAACCGGTTTATGATAATGGCACAACTCCGAACCATAATACGTATAGCATGAACAGCCTGAATGATGTATCAGGTTTTACCGAGTTTTATATCACATCCATAGATTCCATATCTTTTACTTCACCCTTGGGGACAATTGGTCACTACGGGGATTCCAGTTTTAATAATTTAACTCTGGGGCAGCCTATTATCCCCATTGTCGGACAGCAAGTAGAACCGCTTGGTTATATTCTCCCCGATTCGTCGTGGACTTGTCAATTTTCAGGTTTTAAAGACAGCGTCGTTCCTTTGAGAATTTTCACCGATAGCACGGTTATGACTTATTTCAACGAACATCCCAGCGGTAGCGAAAAGTTTTATTACCCGGGCAATGATAGTTCTTTATGGATATTCAATACGGGAAGCGATACCAATACCATTACTTTTGAAGGGGATGCGATCCATCCCGATTCGGAAATTGTGACCAGAATAAGCGATTTTAAAATCCTTTCGGGAGATTCGACGGGATTCTCCATTACCGACCGCTCCGGGTTAAAAATAGAAAACAGAAGTCAAACGACTTCGTATGATATTGATTTATTCTATGTTGGCAATACCGTTAATTATATATTCCATAATGAAGGAGTAAACATTCCCGGTGGAGCTGTTCACATTATTACCCCGACCATTAATGATTTGGATAGTAATAAATTGAAGATACTGATAGACAACAACGATGATGGTATCGTTGACGATTCTCTCTTTGTGGTAAATATACCTACCGGTGTTAATGGTAATAACTATACCTCATTACCGAAAAAATACGGTCTTTCTCAAAATTATCCCAATCCTTTTAATGCCACAACTACCATTCGATATGAGCTTCCTCAAAAATCGAAAGTTTTGATAACCATATACAACATTATGGGTCAGAAGGTAGCCACCCTTGTTAATAAAAACGAGGAAGCAGGGGTTTACACGGTTAATTGGAACGCAAGCAATGTTGCCAGTGGGATTTATTGCTACCGCATTGAAGCGGGAAATTTCGTGCAGACTAAGAAGATGTTGCTATTAAAATAATTTATCATAATTTATTGTGGTGCTTGGAGATGTAATAATCTCATTGACAAAAATAAGATTTCTGGTATCTTTAATATGTACTAACAACATATTCAAAAGATATCAGATTGAAAAACAAAACATTTTTTTATAAGACTATATGGCTTTTGGGATTTATTGTCAGCTTCACAATTATTGCCCAAGCCGAGAATATTAATACTCACTCTACCGCTTCCATTCAGGCGACGGCAATGGTTATAAATCCCTTGGGACTTACGGATATTAATGATAATTATTTAACAACCAACCTACAAACCGCTACTCGTCGTCAGTCAATTAACCTAAGAACTGTTTCTAACCAAAAGATTACCTATGATTCCCTCCTTTTGCGCATTCCTTTTTCGGGGAATGTTATTTTAGAGGTTGCTGCTGATAAGAAAATTGTGAAGCAGATTAATTTTATTAACTCACCGGATACAAATATAAATCCTCAAGAAGTGAAAGAAATTGGCAATCATTCGTTTTTATTAAATCTTCCATCTTTATTTAAAGACATCTATTCACCGGTCAAGCAATATCAAATAACACTGATTTATTCTGAAAACTAACGGCTTGACGAGTTATCTTGTAAATAATATGAATAAAATTGCCTATTAAAAAGTTGCTAAACTATATTGGCTTTTTGTAGAGCACGATGGAATTTGCTGTTTTGTTGATGGATAAAAGGAATATCCAAGGAAGAGAAGAGCTTTCGCAATTGATCTTCGATAATTTCAAGATTACTGGTATCTTTTAGTTCTAATTCCAATTCATAGTCCACCGAACCGTCGTTGTATTCTGTTTTATCAATCTCTAAAAGATAATTGTAATCACCGATTTTGAAGATTTTTTTCTGACGGATATTTTCAAAAACAACCAGGCGGGTGAGGTTTTGTTTTCCCACCTTATCACGGATAAACGCAATGGGCATATTGTCTATGCTCAACACATCCTGTCGTAGATTGATGATATCAAGTGCTTGTCCTCGTGTGATTTCCGCTTCAATTTCCTGTCTTATCACCGCTAATCCTTTTTCTGCGGGAATACTTTTAACCGTGATGAGACCGCGTTTGTTTTCCGCTCGTACTCGCAACGCCCAACCGCTTTGGGAAAGTTGATGATCTTCAGTATCGAAAAAGCAATTAATCTGACGTTCTTCTTGTTCAATCTGTCCCAAAAATCCGATGAGTTTTAAATAGTTAGTGAAAGAACCCAAATCAAGTTTGATTTCTATTTCCCTGTTTATATCTTTTGAACTATCCATTTGTTGTTAATATAATTATTTTCAAAAATAGGGAAAGTAAAAAATTATCATCAAAATTTGTCAAAAACTTATCTTTAAAATGACGAAACGGATAATAAATAAACGGTGAGGAGAAAATATTAATCTATACTTTATAAAGTTCGGTTATTTCTTCGTTAGAATCTGCCGTATATACTTTGTAATCTTGTAACGGGATAGTCGTATCGCGAACGATATTTATTTGAAACTTGTATATTTTCATCAGACGAGTGATGCGATTATGGCCATTATCCGTTAGCGTCTCAGCCAATAAAGGGTTTATGGCTAAGTGAAATTTTGTAAATTTACGGTCAGCTCTGGCGCGCATAAACCAACGTTCAATTTTAGTCGCCATAGTTTCTTTGGAAAGTACCCGTCCTAAGCCGGAACAATAGGGACAAGGTTCGGAAACGGCGTGAAGGTGTGAAGGACGAACGCGTTCACGGGTCATTTCTATCAGTCCAAACTCGGTAACCGGATTTATAGCTCGTTTGGCGCGGTCGTTTCTAAAACAGTTTTTGAACTCTTCGTAAAGACGACGACGGTTTTCCCGATTATACATATCAATAAAATCACAAATAATGAGACCCCCGATATCACGTAATCTTATTTGACGGGCGATTTCTTTAGCCGCTTCGAGATTAGTTCTGAAAATAGTCGATTCTTGATCGGTGCTGCCGACAAAACGTCCCGTATTGACATCAATAGTCACCATCGCTTCGGTTTGGTCAATGATAAGATAGGCGCCTTTTTTAATCCATACCTTACGTTCCAGCATTCTTTCGATTTCCGGTTCCAGGTTGTAGAGGTCAAATAAGGGATGTTCGCCTTTGTATAGCTCGACTCTGCTTTTTAAATTCGATGCCACCTGACGGGCAAAGGAGACCACTTTTTTATAATCTTCTTTGTTGTCGACAATAACCCGTTCCACGTCATCGGTGAAAATATCGCGAATCATGGAAATTATCAGTTCCGCTTCTTTATGAATCAAAGCCGGGGCGGGGGATTGGTCGGCTTTCTTTTTTAGTTTTCCCCAGAGTTTTAACAGCCTTTTTATGTCAGAGCGAAAATCACTTTCACTTTTGCCTTCCGCTTCGGTGCGAATGATTAAACCGAATCCTTCCGGACGGAGTGAAGACACCAGTTTCCGAAGGCGTTTCTTCTCGTTCCAATTGGAAATTCTCTTTGAAACTCGGATATGATCATCATCGGGAACCAAGACGACGAAACGGCCGGGGATAGAAATCTCGGTTGCCACTCGGGGACCTTTGGTGGAAATAGGTTCTTTAATAACTTGTATCAATACTTCTTGATCTTTTTTCAAAACGGCTTCAATCGTTTCGCGTCGTTTTTTGCGAATAATATCCGCCGGTGCTTCTTCCTCATAAAATTCATCATCGTAATCGTGATGGTATTGCTTGCCGATATCGGACGAATGAAGATAAGCCGCTTTGGGCATGCCGATATCGACAAAAGCGGCTTGCATCCCCGGTAAGACGGTCTTAATAATACCTTTATAAATATTTCCCACCATGCGATCGGTGTCGGAACGTTCCACTTGAAGTTCCACCAGTTTATCGTCTTCAAGAATAGCGACGCGTGTTTCATATTCGGTAGTATTTATCAATATTTCTTTTTTCATTGCTTTAGACACTTTCTTTCGAAATTTCTCCCAAAATTTCTCCCCTTTGGGGTTTAAAACCGTTAATAAATGAAGTCCCATCCATTTGTTTTTTGCCTTCCGGTATTAGACTGGTAACTTCGATAGCCGAATGAGCGCATTGAACTAACAATCTTTTTTTATCGGCTAATATTGTTCCCGGACGAATACCTTTTTCTGTTATCCTGTTATCAACCTGACAAGCAAGGATTTTCAGTTTTTTCCCTCTAAAAAAGGTATATGCGCCCGGTTTGGATGACAAACCGCGAATAAAATTCTTTACTTTTTCCGCAGGAAACCCAAAATCTATCATAGCATCAAAAGGGGTTATTTTGGGAGCGGTTGTCGCTTGTGAATCGTCCTGAATTTGTCCCACCGCTTTTCCTTGTTCTATTAAGTCGATAGTGCGCAAAAGGAAAGGACCGGCTACTTGAGATAAGCGAGCGGCAAGAGAATCATAATTATCATTTTCTAAGATGCTAATTTTTTCCTGCAAAATTATATTTCCCGTATCGACCTTTTTCTTAAGAAAGAAGCTGGTCAAGCCGGTTTCTTTCTCACCGTTTATCAAAACCCAGTTAATAGGTGCCGCTCCTCGGTATTTAGGTAACAAAGAAGCATGAATATTCACCGAACCATAACGAGGAAGGGTAAATATTCGTTCCGGAAGGATTTTAAAGGCTATGGTGACGATTAAATCAGGGTCGTACTTTTTGATGGTTTGATAGAAGCTCTCGTCTTTTAATGAAGCCGGTCTAAGAACAGGTAACCCCAACTGCAGTGCCTTATCACATACCTCGGTGGAGGTTATTTTCTTCCCTCTCCCGACAGGTTTGTCTTCTAAGGTCACTACCGCTTGGATATTATGCCTGCTGTTATTCAAAAACTCTAATGGGGGACAGGCAAAACCGGGTGTACCCATATAGATTATCTTCATTAAATTTTTATACCGTGGGCAGTTCGGGAAATTACGGGCGGAAAATATCTAAACTAATTATGAAGCTTTAGCCAGCTTTTTTAATCGACCCTTGAGCATTGTTTTCGCCAAAGGGGATAAATAGTCAATAAATAATTTTCCTTCAAGGTGATCATACTCATGCAATATGGCACGGGCTATCAAGCTATCGGCTTCCAATTCAAACGGTTTGCCATCAACATCCAAAGCTTTTACTTTTACTTTTGCCGGTCTGACAATTTTTTGATAGATTCCCGGAAAGGATAAACAACCTTCTTCAAATTCAATCTCACCTTCGGTGATGATGATTTCCGGGTTTATAAATACTTTCAACTTTGCTGTGATATCAACAGCCGACAAATCAACAATAAAAACACGTTTTAAGATACCGATCTGAACTGCTGACAGACCAAGACCTTGAGCCTTTTTTAGGGTGTCAATCAAATCTGACACCAAATCTTTTATTTCTTGGTTGATTGTATCAACCTTTTCTGATACCTCCCGCAATACCTTATTGCCATAAATGACAATCGGCTGCACTGCCACGGTAACTCCTTTAATTATTTTTCCACACGAGCGGCAATGGAAGATTTTAAAAATTCGATTTTTATATTATCACCGATTTTTAAAACCACAAGATTTCTATCATCATCAATAGCGAAAATAGTTCCAAACATGCCGCTACTGGTTACCACTCTGTCGCCTTTTTTAAGGCTTCTTATTAACAAATCATGCTCTTTTTGTTTTTTTCGCTGCGGACGAATTAACAGCAGGTACATTATTATAAAAATAAGAGCAAAAAAACCTAACTGGACCATTCCGCCACCGCCTTGTCCGCCAGCAGACATTAGAATAGGGAAATTAAAATCCAAAACAACTCCTTTAATTTTATCGGCATTGTTGCCAGCAGGTTTAGGAAATTTGTTCAAAAAGTGAACAATTCATTCTCAATTTAATTAATCCTACTTGGCAAAATTTCGTTATATTTTAAATTAACCGGTGCAAAATATAGTTTTTTTGTTGTTTTTTGCCAAGCTTTTTATTTTGTAAATTAAACATCAAAAAAAGAAGTGTTGTTCTCCCCTAAAAGTTAACAAAAGACATTATGGAGTAATGTTAGGTCGAAAGTCCTGCATTTTTGACCAACTTTGTAGGAACACGCCACGGCGTGTTCTTGCAGGTAATAATCCTTGTTTTGTTAGATTTTGCCCTCGGACCGAAGCCCCTCAATTAAGATTTTTTGTTGATAACTTTTTTAAAAATTTTTATTTTGGTATATAGTTAGTTCTTTAATAATTCTTAACCACTGGGTTCTAAATTTAACATCCCGTTTTTCAACCAGTACAGGAGGATAATATGAAAAAAGC
>JAADHM010000209.1 GCA_013151855.1 FCB group bacterium
TTTTTCTTTTCTTAGGAGTTTCACTGTAAGAATTATTAACGCAAGTGTTTCAATAACTACGACTACAGTAAGGATAATTAACCACAAGTTTGTATCAATACCAAGAAAGTTTGCCATTTTTTCTTCCTCTATTTATTACTATTCCTTTGAACGTGGGCATTTCACCCAACTTAAAATAACCGAACTACTTCGCTTATACTCCCCAATTAACATCTTTTGTGAAGTGCTTCATTTAACACGATAACTTACTCCAATTATATACCAATATTATTTCAAAGTCAAAAAGAATTACGAAGTTATTAAAAAATGAAAGTTAAGGCAGGATATATCCCCATCGGGCGGAAACACTTGATTTAATCGTATTATTATGTAATTTAATATCAAACAATAAATTCTTTTAAAAACGGAACACATCAAATGATTAAAATACCCGAATTCGTAAAAAACCTAAAACCGTACCAAGCGGGAAAATTGATAGAAGAATTGGCACGCGAGAAAAACCTGAAGCGCATCGTAAAATTAGCTTCCAACGAAAACCCTTTGGGACCGTCACTGAAAGCCCTGGAAGCAATAAAAGAAGCTCTGCCCCGACTCAATCGCTACACCGATTCCACTTCGTATGAAACCGTTCAAGCAATTGCCCTAAAATATAATGTTCAACCGCAACATATTATTTGCGGGCACGGAACCGACTCCCTTTTGGCTTACATTATCAATGCATTTACTATGGAGAATGATGAGATTTTGACCAGTGAAGGGACTTTTATCGGTATCTATGTCAACGCCAGAAAATTTGGCCGCAAAGTCGTTAAAGTTCCCTTAAAAGATTATGCTATCGATTTACCGAAAATCCTCAAAAATATTTCCGATAAAACCAAAATGATTTATCTCGCCAATCCCAATAATCCCACCGGCACCATGTTCGGCTATCGAGAATTTGAAGCCTTCATGGCTAAAGTCCCCGACCATATATTGGTAATACTCGATGAAGCCTACACGACTTATGCGTCGGCTAATCCCGATTATCCCAATGGTGTTCATTATGAATATGAAAATATGGTGGTCACGCGCACCCTATCAAAGGCGTATGGCTTGGGAGGGTTGCGCATTGGTTTCGCCGTGGGACCCGATGAAGTTATCAATGCCCTCTATAAAGTAAAACTTCCCTTCGAACCCAACCTTCTGGCACAAAAGGCGGCTGTTGCCGCTCTTAACGATGATGAGTTCTTAAAGCGCACTATCGAATTGAATCAAACTTCTTTGAAAATGATGAAAGCCAAATTTGAACAATTAGGAATTAAGCAAGTCCCCACGATGGCGAATTTTATTTTACTATTGATGCCTGACGAACAGTTTGCTCAAAATTTATACCAGGGTTGTTTGAATAAAGGCCTTATTGTGCGTCATGTAAAATCATTCGGTATCCCCAACGGAATTAGAATCAACTCCGGCACTGTGGAAGAAACCGAATTTGCTCTGGACATCATTGAAAAGGTCTATTTAAAATTAAAAAATAAATACCAACTTATTTTAAAAGGCTAAAAAATTCTGCTCGTGCGGAGGAATCTTTTTGAAATTTACCAAGAAGGCAAGAAGTCTTCATCACAGCGTTATGTTTTTCCACTCCGCGCATCATCATACAAAGATGCTGAGCTTCGATAACCACCGCCACCCCCTTTGCATTGGTATATTTTTCAATCGTTGCGGCAATCTGACGAGTTAAATTTTCCTGAATTTGAAGCCGCCGGGCAAAGGCATCAACAATCATAGCTACTTCGGAAAAACCGATAACTTTCCCATTGGGTATATAGCCCACGTGACATTTCCCGATAAACGGTAAGAGATGATGTTCACAAAGGGAATAGAGCTCGATATTTTTCACCAAAACAATTCCGGTGGAATCCGATTCAAAAATAGCGTTTTTTACGATTTCATCGATATTTTCTTTATAACCTTTGGTCAGATATCTAAAAGCCTCGGCGGCTCTTTGAGGGGTTTCTTTTAGTCCTTCGCGGTTAATATCTTCTCCGCATTTAATAAGTAATTGTTTGTAAAGTTCTTCCATTTGGTTACCTTTGTTTTCCGGTAAGCATTGTCAGGGGAATAAACCGCCCGAGCAATATTTTATGATATTATATATAATTTAGACTGATAGAATATAATTATTTTGTGGAGGGTTTCTCATTTCCCCCACTGTTCTAACAATTTCCGTTGGCTTTCGGTAATTTTTTTGGGGATTTCCACTTTTATTTCCACATACAAATCACCCGTTTTGCTTCCTACGGTAAGACCCTGACCCTTCAAGCGCATCTTGGTTCCCGGCTGGGTGCCGGGGGGAATCGTTAATGCGACCGTTTTGGTGAGGGTTTTAACCTTGGCTTTAGTGCCCATAATAGCATCGATAAACGGGATAGTTATCGACGTATAAATATCGTTGCCTTTGCGGGTAAAATTTTGATCTGGCATAACTCTCACCGTTATAATTAAATCACCGTTTCTTTGCCCATTATAACCTATTTGCCCCTGCCCTGCCAAACGAATTTTTCCGCCGTCTTCAATTCCTTGGGGAATTTTAATTTTCAACTTCTTACCGGTGTTCCCCAAAGTTATTATTTTGGAGGTGCCCTTGACCGCCTCCATAAAGGTGATAGTCAACTCCGCGGTTAAATCCGGCGCTTTTGAGGGTTGCCTAAAACCGCTCTTTCTACGAAAGGAACCGCCTTTTGCCGAACCGAAAAGAGAAGACAGGATATCATCAAAACCACCCATTCCGCTAAGGTCACTAAAGTTGAAATTAAAGTTGTGAGAACCGGAACCTTGCGATTTATAAAACTCCGAGAAACCGCCGGGATTAAAACCTTGCTGATAAGCTCCGGAACCGGCGCCGGTAAAAGCGCCGTATTTGCGCATCATATCATATTCTTTTTTCTTTTTTTCATCGGAAAGAGTTTCATAAGCTTCGGAAATTTCTTTAAATCTTTGCTCGGCTTGTTTGTTCCCTTTATTTTTATCGGGATGATACTTTTTAGCCAGTTGGCGAAACGCTTTTTTTATTTCCGCCTGAGATGCGTTCTCACCGACACCAAGCACTTTATAAAAATCTTCAGCCAAATTGTATCACCACCTTATTTATTTTATTTCCGGTTCTTTTTAAAATTTACCGGATAAATTATAAAACTTATTTTTCTAAATAAATGTTCTCCTTAATTACCAACAAAACAATCTAAACAAAATACATTAATTTCACAACTATATGATTAAAAATAGCAGGCTCAGTTAAAAATATCCAAACTCAGCCTGCTACTTAAAAAAAGGATAGATTATTTTACTTCTTCAAACTCAGCATCAACGGCGCTATCATCGGTACCGGTTTTATTATCGGAAGAAGAACCGCTGGCCGCTTCCGCACTCTCTTCATTTGTAGCCTGCTGATTTTGAGTCGTCTGTTGGTACATTTCGGTAGAAGCATCCATCCACAGTTTATTCAAATCTTCAACGGAAGCATCCATTTCTTGATAATTATCGGTTTTCAAAGCCTCTTTAACACGACCGATGCCCGCTTCGATTTTAGCTTTCGTATCAGAACTCAGTTTATCGCCAAACTCTTTAAGCTGTTTTTCCGCTTGGAAAACAGCCGCATCGGCTTTATTACGCGATTCCACTTTCCGTTTCTTTTCCTTGTCTTCCGCTTCATGAACTTTGGCATCATCGACCATTTTTTGAATCTCCTGCTCTGATAAACCGGATGAGGCTTCAATACGAATATTTTGAGATTTGCCCGTAGTCATGTCTTTCGCCGAGACATTTAAAATACCGTTGGCATCAATATCAAACGTTACCTCAATTTGCGGAAGTCCGCGCGGTGCCGGAGGAATCCCATCAAGCACAAAACGTCCAATAGTCTTGTTATCAACGGCCATTTCCCGCTCACCCTGCAGAACGTGAATATCCACCTGTGATTGGTTGTCAGCCGCCGTGGAAAATATCTGCGTTTTTTTCGTAGGAATAGTCGTGTTGCGTTCAATAAGTTTGGTCATTACCCCACCAAGAGTTTCAATGCCCAGAGAAAGAGGGGTAACATCGAGCAACAGAACATCTTTAACATCACCGGCCAACACTCCGCCTTGAATAGCGGCACCGATAGAAACCACTTCATCGGGGTTGACCGAGCGGTTGGGTTCACGCCCGAAGTATTTCTTTACCAGTTCCACAACTTTCGGCATGCGCGTCATACCACCGACTAAAATAACGTCATCAATCTGATTAATCTTCAAACCGGCATCGTCAAGTGCTTTTTGTACCGGCGTCATTGAGCGTTGCAACAAATCATCCACCATTTGCTCAAACTTTGCCCGGGTTAAAGTGACATTAAGATGCTTGGGTCCATTATTATCGGCGGTAATAAAAGGAAGATTGATATTCGTTTGCAAAGTAGTACTAAGCTCTATTTTGGCTTTTTCGGCGGCTTCTTTCAAACGTTGAATAGCCATCGGGTCTTGAGAGAGGTCAATCCCGTCCGATTTCTTAAATTCCGTTACCAACCAATCGATTATCCGCTTATCAAAATCGTCACCACCCAGATGAGTATCGCCGTTGGTCGAAAGAACTTCAAAAACACCGTCATTTAACTCTAAAATGGAAATATCGAAAGTTCCGCCACCAAGGTCGTAAACGGCAATTTTGCCCACTTTCTTTTTATCCAATCCGTAAGCCAAAGCGGCGGCGGTCGGTTCGTTAATAATTCTTTTGACTTCCAATCCGGCAATACGACCGGCATCTTTAGTCGCCTGGCGCTGACGGTCATTGAAATAAGCGGGAACCGTGATAACCGCTTCCTTAATAGTATGCCCCAAATATTCTTCGGCGGTCTTTTTCATTTTGGTCAAAATCATCGCCGATATTTGTTGAGGAGCATACTGCTTACCATCCATCTCAATCACCGGCTCGCCGTTGCTATTAGCGGTAACTTTGTAGGGATAATTTTTAATTTCCTCTTTTACTTCATCAAATTTACGTCCCATAAGACGCTTGATGGAAAAAATAGTGTTGAGAGGATTGGTAACCGCTTGCCGTTTTGCCACCGTTCCCACCAAACGCTCACCATTTTTATCTATCGCCACCACCGAGGGAGTGGTGCGACCACCTTCAGAGTTGGGAATCACTTTCGCTTCATTTCCTTCCATAACGGAAACGACCGAATTTGTTGTTCCCAAATCTATACCTATTATTTTATTCATCTTTTTTTCTCCTTTCTTGGTTGAAAAAAGCCGGTCTTTTTAAATGCGACCGGCTTTCTCTCATTCCTTTGAAAAAGTTCCTTTTTGGATTTAGGAAACTTTCACTTCAATCGCTTTCGGTTTCGCCTCTTCGCGTTTGTTCATTTTCAATTCGAGAATACCGTTTTTGTATTCGGCATCAATCTTTTCCGTATCAACGCTGTCTGGAAGAGTGAAAGAACGGCAGAAATATCCGCTATTCATTTCCGTACGCACATAGTTCTTCTTTTTGGTCTCTTTTTTAGAATTACGTTCACCACTGACGGTCAAAACATTATTTTCAACGACAATTTTTAAATCGTCCTTTTTCATTCCCGGAACCTCAAATTCCATGACGATCTTATCATCATCCTCTGAGATATCTACCCGAGGAATGAAATCAGCTTGACCATCAGTTTTAACCGGGAAATTGAAGAAATCATTAAAGAAGCTGTCAATCTCCCGAGCAATCCGATTGGGGCTAACTACTAAGTTTGTCATTTTTGGTACCTCCTTGTTTTTTTATTTTTGTTTTTAACTTTTATTTTCACTAAAGGTATAATCAAATAACGTGCCAAAAGCCATAAGGCAATACCAAACAATAAGATAATAATTATAGAACAGAATACCTTGAATTGACACTGTCATTATGGCGTTATCATAATGCCACTACGACATTAAACTCGTGCCATTTTGTCCCTTCAAATGTAATTTTGACAGGACTAAATAACTAAGATTTATTTTCTGGAAAGGATTTCTTCGATAGTTTTATTAACAGGAGAATTTTTGAAAAATATTTTTTGAGCCGTCGATAAATTATTTCTGTAACTTTTTATTTTATTGATGGTTTCTTTGCTACCGATATTTCCCAGGGCTTTGATAACGGCGAGCTTAATATCATCTTTAGAAAACATTCCCGCAGCAAGTCTGATAATTTTTTGTTCACTTTCTAAGGTTTTGATTAAGAAATTCTCAGCTTCCTCTCCGCCGATTCTTCCCATGGCATTTATCGCTTTAATGACAACTTTGGGATTCATTTGTGCCAAATCGATTAATAAAGGCACGGTTTCAGGTAGCCCAATAATACCAATGGTAATAACAGCTTTTTCCCTTATTTCTTTAACCGGGTCGTCGGCCATCATCATCAAAATATCACAAGCTTCTTCGCTGCCTATTTTTTCCAAAGTGCTTATTATTTCTCGACGGACGCGAACATCGGTATCATTAATTCTCAACCGCAAAGGTACGGTCGCTTCAGTATCTTTTAACAATCCCAGCACAAATATGGAATTTCTAATAATGTACCATTTGTTATTCGGTAGCTCGTGACGATCTTGTTCCCTTTCAAACATATCATCATCAACCAAAATCTGTGAAAAGACTTTCAAAGAGGCTTTGCCCAACTCCGCTAAAATTTTTAAAGCTTGTTGCCTGACACGACGCTGCGGATGAGAAATAATATTGGAAAGAGCCAAAGCTACTTCTTCAGAGCCGTCATAGATAAGTATATCGCGAATATATCCGGCGGTTTTAGAATCGGAATGAAGCATTTTTTGAATCAAGTGGTCAATAAATTGCGGTTGATTGAAATTGGCGAATACTTTTTTGACCGCCATCGAATCGTATATGGTAACGTTATCGTCAAAACGACGTCTTTTCGATAAAACCGCCATCATTTGCGATATCAAATAAAACTTTTCTTTCTTAAAACATTTTTCCAAAAGCTGCCAGATAAATTCCGAATATTCATAAGTTTCTCTTTTCTCTAAGAGATTATGAGCCAATAAGTCTATTAGCCCTTCAAGGACGAATAAATCGGTTACCAAATTCAAAGATTTTATCAAATCAAGCAGCAGCCCAAGCGCTTTCTGGCGAAAATCAACATGGGAGGAGCCTAACAAATCCACCAGATGTTTGGTTATTTCTTTAACTTTATCTCTATCTCCGGTGTTTGACAGCCTTTCAAAAGCTTCAATAAAATCATCGGTGTTATAATTATCGGCTTCGGGGATGAATACATCGTTGAGAGTTTTT
>JAADHM010000101.1 GCA_013151855.1 FCB group bacterium
TTTTTTTTCTCGTCTGCTTAAACATTGTGAAGAAGAAATAAAAAAACGACGACCACAGGTGATAATTTTAGTAGATTATCCCGGGTTTAATCTTCGCTTGGCAAAAAGGGTTAAATCTCTTGGCATTCCCATTATTTATTATATCTCTCCTCAGGTTTGGGCGTGGGGTAAAAGAAGAGTAAAGATCATTAGAGAAGTGGTGGATTTAATGCTGTTAATCCTTCCCTTTGAGGAAAAGTTTTTTGCATCCCACGGGTTGAACTGTCATTTCGTGGGGCATTATCTTTTGGAAGAGATTCCGGAGGAATATATTTCTTCACCGATTCCGCCTCAAACACAAATAGCTTTATTGCCGGGTTCCAGAAAACAAGAAATTGAGCTGATGCTTCCGTCAATGCTGGAAACAGCTAAAAGATTCAACAACAAATATAGTACTAAAGCGGTTGTGGCGGGAATAAAAGAGCTTTTTGATTATGACAAGTATTTGAAAAATTACAGTGAAGATAATATTACAATCAGTTATGATAATACCTACAAAACAATTTATGACAGCCGGCTCGTTTTAACCGCTTCGGGAACAGCCACGCTGGAAACGGCTATTATTGGCAGACCAATGGTGGTGGTTTACAAGACGGGTTTTTTAACTTACTGGATTGCTCGCTATTTGCTTAAATTGGATAAAATCGCTTTGGTGAATTTGACCCTTAATGAAAAAGTTGTCCCGGAATTGATTCAATATGATGCTAATGCTAAAAAAATGTTTTTGGAATTGGAGAAGTTTTATAATAATGCTCGATATTTCGAAGCGGTAAAGAAAAGGTTGGGCCAAGTCCCGCAGTTGCTGGGGGGAAAAGGAGCCTCAGAGCGTGCCGCCCAACTAATCTATGAATTTTTAAATCTTTGATTATTATTTATGTTCTGGCTATATAAAAAAATTGCTTCTCTTGTTTATCTTTTTAGTCTCTTTATGGGTAAAGTAAAGGCTTTGAAAGGGAATCGGTTATGGCAGGGAAGACTGGGTTTGATACCTCCATCGGTACCCACCCATATTTGGATTCATGCCGCTTCGGTGGGGGAAGTACGCGTTATCGGTTATTTGATAAATTATTTGAAAGAAAGAAAACCGGATATTAAAATTCATATCACCACTATGACCACAACGGGTTTTAATACCGCTTTGAGATTTTATGCCTCCCCTAATGTTACTTTCTCTTATTTTCCCATAGATGCTAAAAAAGCGATTAAGAGAACTGTCGATGCCATCGCTCCTAAAATTTTAGTCATAGCGGAGACGGAAATCTGGCCTGTTCTTGTTGATGAAATGTCACAAAGGGGTATTCCCGTCGTTATTATAAATGCGCGGATGTCACCACAGGCTTTTCGTAAATATAAATTAGCGCGGAATTTCTTTAAAAAGGTTTTAGAAAAATATGATTATTTTTTCTTCAAAACAGAACAAGATTTTAACCGCTATTTGTATTTTGGTATCAAAAGGTCGAAAGCATCTATCGTTGGCGATATGAAATTCGATGCTCCCCTGGTGAAATATTCACCCGAAGAAATTATTCAAATCAAAAAAGAATATATTCTTGAAAAAAAAACTTTTTTGTTCGTAGCGGGTTCTACCAGACCCGATGAAGAAGCAATTATGGCCAAAGTATTTAAAAGATTGTTAACAGAAAAGATACCAATAACAATGGTCATTGCTCCTCGTCATTTGGAACGGATGGAAGAAGTTAAATCCCTTTTGGATAATAGCGGTCTTGCTTATCGGATGATTGACGATCCCGACAACGGGGCAAGAGTCGTTTTGGTTAACCGTATGGGGATTTTAAACCGGCTTTATGCGATAGCCAATCTGTCTTTTGTAGGGGGAACATTAGCGGATATTGGGGGACATAATCTTTTAGAGCCGGTTTGGGCGAAATGTCCCGTGGTCTTTGGGCCATCTGTTTATAATGTCAAAGAAGCGGCGGACTATATTGTCAAAAATAAATATGGCGCTATGGTCAATTCCGAAGAAAAGTTGTTTTCCGTAATAAAAAGAGTATACTCGGGGAAAGTTATTTACAATACCAAAACGGAAAATGAACTCGAAAAATCACCCACCGCTACCATCGGTGAATATCTATTAAAGAAATTAAATGATGCTTGAGCGATTCTGGAAAAAGATTTTAAGGCGCAAAAGATATTCCCCTTGGGGATTATTAGCCTTTTCCCTTTGGTTGAGTTCTTATGTATATCTATTGCTATTAGTTTTGAAAAAGTTTTTTTCCAAACCTGCGGTAAAATTATCTATCCCTGTCATTAGCGTGGGGAATATATCTATGGGGGGCACCGGTAAAACACCTCTGGTGGCTTTGTTGGCTCAATCATTGTTAAAGCGAGGATTTAAAGTGGGGATCGTATCGTCGGGTTATGGACGTGGCTCAAAAGAATCTTTTGTATTGCCGGGTTATGAAATGCGAAATAAACCGGCTGCGGTCATCGGTGACGAGGTTAAACTTTTGGCTCAAATGTTGCCCGATGCTGTCTTTTCCATTGACCGCGTCAAAGCAAAGGCGGCTCGAAAATTAGACGAACAGAAAAATATAGATTTAATCATTGTCGATGACGGGTTTCAGCATTTTAGATTGGCGCGTGATATTGATATCGTTACTTTTAATACCGCTGTTTCCGATAGGTGGTATAAGTTATTTCCTTATGGGGTATTAAGAGAACCCTTGTCATCAATGGCGAGGGCTGATATGGTCATTTTAACGCCTTCAAATACTTCTGAAAACGAATCGGATTGGTTTGATAGGTTGAAGTCGATTAACGAGCAAGCTAAATATTTTCATGCTCTTTATAAATCAGATGAGTTGATGGGTTTAAAAGAGAATAAACCAGTTGATTATCTTCGGGAGAAAACGGTCTTTTTGTTTGCTGGGATTGGTAATTTCGATAATTTCAAGCAACAAGTAATAGGTCTTGGGGCTAAACTTGATTATGCTTGGGAATTCAATGATCATCAGCAATATGACCGTAAATTATTATTTGATATAAAAGAAATGGCTGACCAATATAATTCTGATTTAATTCTTACCACCGGCAAGGATTGGATGAAAATCGGAGACTTTGATTTTAACCGAGAAATATATTATCTTAATCTCAATGTGGAACTCAATCCCGAGGTTGATGAATTGATTACTTATTTGTTAGAGAAATTAAAATTACAAAAGCAGGTTCTTTGATGGAACGACATTATGATTATTTGGTGATTGGTAGCGGTATTGCCGGACTTTTTTATTCCTTGAAAGTTATTGAGAATAATCCTGAAGCAAAGATTGCCATTGTTACCAAAAAAGGAGAGAAGGATACCAATACCAATCGTGCTCAGGGTGGGATTGCTACCGTAATCGCTAAAACGGATTCTTTCGAAAAACATATAAAAGATACGCTGGAAACCGGACAGGGCTTGTGTCACAAAGATGTTGTGGAAAATATTATTGAAAACGGTCCCACGGTTATCAAAGAATTAATCGCTTATGGGGTGCGTTTTACGAAGGTTGGCAATAGATTGGACTTAGGGCGCGAAGGAGGTCATTCGCAAAATCGGGTGGTGCATGCCGCTGATTTTACCGGCAGGGAAATAGAGCGTGCTCTCTTGACGGCTTGCCGTAGTATGACCAACAATATTGATATCTATCGTGACCATATTGTTCTGGATTTGATAACCTATAAATCAGGCCGTAAGAATGTTTGTGCGGGAGCTTTTGTTTTCTCGGAAAAAAATCGTCATTTTAGCGCTTTTTATGCTCCGGTAACAATGATGGCCAGCGGTGGTTTGTGTCAGGTATATTTTCATAATACCAATCCCAAAATTGCCACCGGTGATGGAGTGGCGATAGCTTATCGAGCGGGAATTGCGATAGGTAATCTTGAGTTTATTCAGTTTCATCCAACATCTTTATACAGTCCCGGTAGGACATCATTCCTGATTTCGGAAGCGGTGCGTGGTGAAGGAGCGCGGTTGCTTTCGGTTGATGGCCGTTACATTATGGAAGGAGCGCATAAATTGAAAGATTTGGCGCCACGAGATATTGTCGCCCGAGTGATTGATAAAGAACTAAAAGCCAGCGGTGAGGAATATGTCCTTTTGGATATCACCCATAAAGATAAAAATACGGTAAAAAAGAGATTTCCCAATATTTACAAAGAGTGTCTCAAAAGAGGTTTTGATATTACCCAGCAACCTCTTCCGGTCGTGCCGGCCGCTCATTATTCCTGTGGCGGTATTGTCTCCAATGTTCACGGGGAAACGGAATTATCGGGATTTTTTACCGCAGGGGAAGTGGCGATGACCGGTTTGCATGGAGCCAATCGGCTGGCTTCGAATTCTCTTTTGGAAGCATTGGTAATGGCCAAGTTTGCCGCCTCCAAATCTACCGAATATCTGAAAAATGTAGAGTTCTCTAAAACCGTTACCGTTGATAATAGCTTTTATTCTTCCTTAAAATATCCTCGCGAAAAAATTCTTATAGCTCATGACCGAAGAGTATTAACACGGATAATGTCCGATTTCGTGGGGATTGTCCGTTCACAGGAGCGTTTAAAATTGGCTTTGGGAAAAATTAAACAAATGAAAGAAGCTATCGAACAATATTATCTGGCGACACCGGCAACTTATAGTGTGGTGGAATTGAGAAATATGGTGACGGTGGCAAAGTTAATCATTACCTCAGCTTTGATGCGTCTGGAATCACGGGGACTGCATTATATGGAAGATTTCCCTAAAAAAAATAAGAAATATCAACACGATACGATTATAAGCGGGAAGAAAAAAGAAAGTTAGTTAAGATTATGAACTTTTCTAAAGAAATGATTTTGATTCTCGATTTTGGTTCTCAATATACACAGCTTATTGCCCGGCGTGTGAGAGAAGCTAATGTTTATTGTGAAATCGTTCCCTATAATTTTGACCGTAACAAATATCGGGATAAAAATATTCGCGGCTATATTTTATCCGGAGGTCCTTCTTCCGTCAGTGAGCCTGACGCTCCTCGTTTGGCATCGTCATTTTTCGAAACGGACAAACCGATACTTGGAATTTGTTATGGGATGCAGCTTTTGGTGGATATCTTCGGAGGCAAATTGATAAAGTCGGAGAATCGTGAATATGGTCGCGCCAAACTGACCGTTCTTAATGACCGAGAGCTTTTTTCAGGTATTCCCTCGTTAAGTCAGGTGTGGATGTCTCATGGTGATTCTATCGTGGAGTTACCTGTTGGGTTTGAAGTTATAGCGTCTACCGATACTTTGAAAATAGCCGCTATTGCCGATTTTGAGCGCAAGTTTTTCGGTGTCCAATTTCATCCGGAAGTTCATCATACCGTTGAAGGAAAGGCAATTATCCATAATTTCCTTTTTGATATTTGTCGGCTTAAGGGTAATTGGACGACGGAATCATTCATCACCCAATCGATTGCCGCCATTAAAGAGCAGGTGGGCGAAGCCAAAGTTTTGTTAGGTATTTCCGGCGGGGTGGATTCGACCGTTACCGCTTTGTTGCTTCATAAAGCCATCGGTAATAATTTGCATGCTGTCTTTGTTAATAACGGACTGCTTCGTTTACATGAGTTTGAACAAGTGGTGGAAATGTTACAAAGCTTACATATCAATCTCAGAGCGGTGGATGCTTCTCGAATGTTCTTAAAGCGTCTTAAGGGCATTACCGATCCCGAGCAAAAAAGAAAAATTATCGGAAAAAGCTTTATCGATGTTTTTGAAGAAGAAACTCAAAAAATAGGGGAGATAGATTTTTTGGCTCAAGGGACGCTTTATCCCGATGTCATTGAGTCAACCTCATTTAAAGGTCCCTCGGCGACAATTAAATCACATCATAATGTCGGGGGACTGAAAAAGGGAATGAAATTCAAGCTGGTGGAACCTCTGCGGGAATTATTCAAAGACGAGGTGCGCAAATTGGGTCGGAAATTGGGACTACCGGATGAATTTATCAACCGCCATCCTTTCCCGGGCCCCGGATTGGCGGTACGAATATTGGGGGAAGTAACTAAAGAACGGTGTGATTTATTAAGGCAAGTTGATGCTATCTTTATTGAAGAACTTCACCGAAACAACATCTATAATGATATCTGGCAGGCATTTGCGGTGCTTTTACCGATAAATGCGGTAGGGGTTATGGGCGATGAACGGACTTATGAAAATGTGGTGGCTTTGCGGGCGGTAACTTCGGTTGATGGCATGACGGCCGATTGGGCGCGTATCGATGATACCATTCTTGCTCATATTTCCAATAGAATTATAAGGAATGTGAAAGGTGTCAACAGGGTAACTTATGACATTTCTTCCAAGCCACCGGCAACAATCGAGTGGGAATAGAGGCAACTGATTAATATGCAAAACAATAAAAGCCACTTCTTATCAAACGGAATATTTTATAATTACCTGACTGATATTTAAGTTGATGTTAATTTTTAAGACAATTTTTTGGTTTTTAATGATCCCTTTGGGTATCTATGTAGGGGTAGTGTTGTATCTTTATTTCAACCAGAAGAATATGATATTTTACCCCAAAAAGGATTTTGATGCCAGTCCCAAAGAGTTTAATCTGCAGTGGGAAAATGTTGATATTCCAGTTGGCAATAAGGAAAATATTTTTGGTTGGTATTTCCCGGTAACAAATTCGAATGCTCATAAAGTAGTCTTATTTTGTCATGGTAATGCGGGAAATATTTCTCATCGTTTATCGACTGTTCAATTTTTTGTAGGGCTTGAAATCAATGTTTTCATCTTTGATTATCGCGGCTACGGACAATCAAAAGGGGAGTCAAAGGAAAGTAATTTATATACTGACGCTCGACTCTGTTATAAATGGTTGGTTGAGAGAAAAAACTTCCAACCAAAAGATATATTTATATTAGGGCGTTCGTTGGGAGGCGCCGTAGCCATTGATTTGGCAACAAAGGTTGCATGCGGGGGGCTTATCGTTGAATCATCTTTTACTTCGGCAACGGAGTTGGGGAAAAAGATATTCCCTTGGTTTCCCATTAAAAGTCTTGTAAAATACCGCTTTGATTCCATAGATAAAATTGATTTGGTGAATTGTCCTTTATTGGTTGCTCATTCGCCCGAGGATGATATGATACCTTTTTATATGGGAGAAGCTCTTTTTGAAAAAGCGAAAAAACCCAAAAAGTTTTTCCGCTTGAATGGACTTCACAATGAGAGAGAATATTTAAAAGAC
>JAADHM010000163.1 GCA_013151855.1 FCB group bacterium
CGATAGCGCTTGATTAACTGCTTGAGTTTTTTTACTTCACCAGCGTAGTCTTTGCGAGCATGGAGCAAATCGTAATAGTCTGCGAATTGATTATAAAGGGTTCTTGTTTGAATCATATCCAGTCCAAATTTATGTCCTGTGCAAGCAGGATTCGTGGTCGGCAGACGACCCCCGTCTGCCACCCATAATCATTATCTTAACAGAGTTGGGAAGTCCCTCACTTTAATAACCCAATCTGCCAAAACATTATACTTCCTTTTTATGCACCACCATCGATGATGCCTGCGCGGCGGGGAAGATAATTATCTCAGCTATCTGCACGTGTTCCGGACGGCTGGCAATCCACACCACCGCATCGGCAATATCGGTTCCTCTCAACGGCTGGTAACCTTCATAAACCTTTTTAGCCCGCCCCTTATCGCCGTAAAACCTCACCTGCGAAAATTCCGTCTCTACCAGACCCGGGTCAACGGTAGATACTTTTACGGGAGTATCAACCAAATCAAGCCGCATTCCTTTGGTAAGAGCATCAACCGCATGTTTGGTAGCGCAATAAACATTGCCGTTGGGATAAACCCTCATGGCCGGCAATAGAGCCGATATTTATTATATGACCTTTATTTCGTTTTACCATCAGGGGAATGACCGCCCGACTGACATAGAGCAAGCCCTTGACATTGGTATCAATCATTTCATCCCAACCATCGGGATTCCCTTCGTGCAATTTATCCAATCCTCGGCTCAAACCGGCATTATTAACCAAAATATCTATATCCTGCCACGGAGCGGGAAGCTCTTTTATCGCTTTTTCGACATCAATTCGATTTCGTATATCCAACTCAATCAAGTAAGTTTCCGTTGCCAACTCTTTTGCCAATTTCTCAAGACGTTCTTTTCGACGAGCAATTAATATCAGTTTGGCTCCCTTTTGAGAAAAGTTGCGAGCTATGGCTTCCCCGATACCCGATGATGCCCCCGTAATTAACACAATAATATCTTTTAAATTAGACAAGAATCACCTCCACAAATCTTTTTTTTCAAATTAAATTCTTACTTACCATTAGTCAATCTATTACCAAGAAAAATAAATTGCTTAATATAAGATACTTAGCCAACACTTACCAAAAAGTGTTTAAAATTTGAACAATAATAGAAAAATAGTGAAAAATGGCTTCAGAGTTCCCTAAGATATGAAATGTTTTATACACTGTTGTTTAATTGTTAACTTTTATGGTATAAACCCCATAGAAATTCCCCTTCATTTTTATTCTTTATCCATTTTCTTCCTTTTCTCTTGCCGAGTAACACTCTGTGTCCCAACGTCATAACAATTTTAATACAAAATTATTATTATTCTAATAATCGGCATAATATGTGCACCCTTAATTTGAGAAAAGAAAACTAAATAAACCTTATCCTCTAACCGATATAAAGTCTATGGTGTTGCCATAAACCTTTCGGGAAGAGGGTAAACTTCTCGGAGGATAATATTTTGGCAACAGCTAATAAACAAAGAAAAACGAGAGAAATTGGTTTACCTAAAAAAACATACTGGCATTTGTATAGTTTACAAAATTTGGAGTCGGAAAAATTAGCCAGAATCGTAAACAAGATTTTGAAAAAGGAGTATGTTTTAATCAAGTAAACTGAACTTTAAACTTGACAGTGGCTCTATTGCCATGTAACTTCAGCGCTTAAAATAATAGGTAATAATTACTTTAATGTAATATATAACTTTTTAGTATTTAAAAGTACTTTATAAGAGAATAAGAAGTGTTGAAAAAGAAATTAACATTAATGTTGATCCCTAATTCCGAGGGAGTTTTAAAACAGTTCAGTATCTATTTGGCTTTAGTATATCTCAGTGTTGCTGTTCTTTTAATATTGTTAATTTCCAATTTTTTCTTATCCGCCAATTTTTTCAATAACAAAGTTAATACCGCCGAGCTCAGACGCTTACGCACGGAAAACAAAAAATTAAAAACCCAATATGAACAAATGCGCTGGGATTTAGCCGAAGTTCAGGACCGGTATCAGGATTTGGTACAAAAAGAGATAAAAATTCGGACTATGTTTGATTTGCCTGAGATTAATAACGAAGAGCGGCAACTTGGTATCGGCGGTCCCACTTCTCCCAATGCCGCTGAGCTTTCCCCCACCGAAGAAGTAGCTATAAACACGGAAACCAAAGTTGACCATTTGCTACGTCTCTCAGCATTTGAATTGGAAAAATACGGTGAAGTTGAAGACGCCTTATTAAAAGTAAAAAAACGGCTCGACCACACACCTTCTATCTGGCCTACCAAAGGCTGGGTATCTCGCGGCTTTGGTATGAAATATGATCCTTTTACCGGATATAAGCAGATGCATCGCGGTATCGATATTGCCAACCGCACCGGCACCCCCGTTATTGCCACGGCTGACGGTATTGTCAAACAAACCGGTGTTTCCTCGGGAATGGGCAAATTTATCCTTCTCAATCATAGTTATGGTTTTCAAACCCGTTTTGCTCATTTATCTAAAATTCAAGTAAAACAAGGTCAGCGGATAAAACGCGGTGACCTTATCGGTTTAATGGGTTCTACGGGCTACTCGACCGGCCCTCATCTCCATTATGAAGTTATCCGCAACGGCAAATTTCTAAACCCGGCCAAATTCATTTTAAATGAAATGAACAAATAAAATTATACATTTTCTTCCATAATAAAACCGCCTTTCATATTATTTAAAGGCGGTTTTCTTTTAGCAATTTATACTAATAAAATAAATACGTTAATACATTTTCAACGCCAAGCCACTTCTTATGGTTATTCCCGGCATAGGATAACCGTAGACAATTTGATATTTTTCATCGAACAGATTTTCAATGCGCAAGCTCAAAGAAACCAAGCTGTTTATCTGATATTTACCATTCCAATTAACCACCAAGTAATTGTCCAAAGTTAAGGGCACGCCGGCGGAATCGGAAGCGGTTTTGAAAGCCATTATCGTTTCCACATTTAAAAGCAATTTTTGAGTACGGTAACCACCGCTGAAAACATATTTATCTTGAGGAACAGAAAGATTGTAATCACGCTGATGGAGATGGATAAAAGAATTCTTCAAGTGCCAATTATTTTTAACATAACGAATTTTCCATTCATAACCCCAATGATGATAAGTCCCTGAGTTTTGAAATCTTACCAAAGGCGGCGGTGAAGGGTTGGGTAAAGTAGCGATAAGATTATCTCCGTCGCGCCAGAAAACAGCTCCCTCCACGGAAATATTATAATTAAGGCGATTAAAATAACCTACCTCGTAAAAAGTCCCTTCCTCGGGTTTGAGAGAATCGGGGTTGGAAATGAGGAATAGTTGAGTTTCATTGATAGTGGGATTGCGATAGGCTTTCCCTACGGAGAATTTGAAAGAACCATATCGTTGCGGTGAGATAACAGCCCCGGCCTGATAAACAAAATGATCGTTATAGCGACTATGATGAATATAGCGTCCCCCGACAATAAAACTAAACCAATTTTCTACCTTTAACTCTGTTTGAAGATGCCCGGCAAACTCGGTTTCATTAAAATCACCCTTTTTAATAAAAGGAGTGCCATTATAAGCGGAGCCGCCCAATTCATTGAATGATACCCCTCCCGATAGAGACAACTCTTTCCACCCCACCTGTTTAATTTTGGCAAACAAGTCAACCCCGTTATTACGGTCGATAGAATTAAACCCATCGGAGAAAGCATGCTTGCCATAGCTGTTGTAAATACGGGTGGAGAAAGAATAACGTTCCGCTTTTTTATCAATTCCCAAAGTAACTCCCGAACGTTTGATATCACCTGTCGCTCGGGAAGGATTATACTCCGGACCGGGATCGGCAAAATTAAATGACGTGTACCTTCCGCTGAGAAAAATACGATAGTCACCAACATTATCGAATTGCCAACGAAAACCGCCGGAACGATTAAAATATTCGTTGTTAACACGAGCGTTATCCGACTCAACATATTCATACCAACCGGCAACGATAGCTTTCCCCACTTTTTGAGAATGCTGGATAATACCATCAACCGTATTATAACTGCCCCCGGAAAGTTCCAGATTGGTGTAACGTTTTACGTCGGGACGGTAAAAAGATTCCAAATCCAACACTCCGGCAATAGCGTTAGAGCCGTAAAGAGTAGAGGCGCCGCCTTTAACCAGTTCGGCGCTGTACAACCCCGCCCGCCGATAAGTATCCGGCAAGGGATGTCCGAAAAGACCGGCAATATCGGGACGACCATCGATTAATACCAAAGCGCCCCGATTGGGAGAAAAACCCAGCCCTCTGATAAGCAGTTTTCCCTGTCCGCGGGTTCCCAATCCAAAACCGACCGCACTTACGGAACTGATGGAAATAGAGGCATTGTTATCCGATAAAAAACTGATGATATTATCTTCGGAAGCATTTCGTATTTTTTTCGGGGAAACTTTAATTACCGAGTTAATGGCTTTTGATAACCGCACCGGTTCCCGTTGTCCCACCACCACAATGGGGTCAAGTTCCACGGGTTGGGAATTGTTGCTTGTGGTATCGGAAATGATAGCCAAGGATAAAAGAGATATTAAAGCTGTTAACATCGTCTATGAAGTCCTTTTTTTTAAAGGGTGAATTTATTATCTAAACATAATTTCTTCCTTCACAATGTCAATAATAATCCTCTTTATAAAATAAAAGATAGATAATACTTATACACCATATAAAAAACCCGCCGGAATCATATCCGACGGGTTGAATCAATAGCGGATTTATATTATTAACTCTATTTAAACCGCCTGGGACGGCGAGCTTCCCATTCCACCACAATGGGGCTGGCAACGAATATGGAGCTGTAAGTACCGACCAAAATCCCTAATGTCAAAGCTAAGGAAAAATTATGAAGCACATCCCCACCAAAGAAGAAAATAACAATAACCACCACAATAGTCGTGAAGGAAGTATTAATCGTTCTCGATAAAACTTCATTAATGGATTTATTTACGCAGGGGATAAATTCACCCTTGGTGCGGTATTTCCTCAAATTCTCACGAATACGGTCAAATACCACCACCGTATCCGAAAGAGAATAACCGGCCAAGGTCAGTAAAGCCGTAACAATAAGAAGATCAAACTCCAAACCTAAAAGATAGAAAATACCCATAACAGCCAGAACATCGTGAAAGACAGCAATGGTAGCGGCTATACCACTGCGGAAGTCAAAACGAATCCAAATATAGACAATAATCCCGAAAAGAGATAACAGAATCGCTTTCTGAGCATCGGTGCGGAGCGTTGCCCCCACCGCAGGACCAATAAGATGCTCTGAGACCGAAGTAAATTTATTGCCTTGGAATTGATTGGTAATAAGCGCTTTCAAATCTTTCAAACGTTGTTTACCTTCGGCTTCCGTTTTGGGTCTCTTTGTTTTTATGATATAGGCATTTTTCTTCTCAAATCCGGAGAGACGAGTAATTTTGACATCGGGGAATTTCGATGAAATGGCCGTACGTAACTTGGCAATCGCAACCGGTTTGTCAAAATACCCTTTTATCATAATACCACCGGCAAAGTCAATCCCCATATTTGCTTTACCCATAAAAATCATTACCAAAGCAATCAAGCCTAAAATCACCAATATCGATGATAATAAAAAGGCTATTTTGCGTACACCAATAAAATTGATATTGGTATCACCTATTATTCTAAACATCTTTTTTGCCCTTTCCCATTAAATACTTAATGTCCGATAGCGTTTACGGAAATCAAAAATTTCCTTAGTGATAATATATGCCGTATATAACGAAATTGTTACGCCCCAGAACAGGGTTACGGCAAAGCCTCGTATCGGACCGGAACCTAAAAGGAACAAGGCTCCTGCGGTAATCAAGGTCGTCACATGTGAGTCAAAAATAGCTACAAAAGCTCGCGCATAGCCGGCATCGATGGAAGCTCGGACCGTTTTACCGGTACGGAGTTCCTCTCGAATCCTTTCGAAGATAAGAACGTTGGAATCTACCGAAATACCAATGGTTAAAATAATCCCCGCAATTCCAGGCATCGTCAAAGTAGCTCCTAAAGCCGCCATCACCGACATCAAAAAGAATAAGTTAAAAATCAAACCGATATCGGCGATAAATCCTGAAATGCGATAATAAATGCCAATATATATTAAAATCAGTAAAAGACCGATAATGGAAGAGTAAAATCCTTTCTTGATAGAATCAGCACCCATGGAAGCGCCCACAATGTTTTTTTCAATAATCTCCACGGGAGCTGGCAAAGCACCGGCTTTTAACACAATCTCCAGATTACGCGCATCTTCGATTTTCGCCGAAGAGCCCATGGTAATCTGACCCCGTCGCCTAATTTTAGAATTGATAAACGGCGCCGATTCCACTTTGTTATCCAAAACAATAGCCAAAGGCTTGTTGATATTAGCTCCGGTTAATTGAGCAAATCGAGCGGCACCATCACCGGAAAGAGTAAAATTAACTACATAGCCACCGACATTATCACGACCCAAAGATATGTTTTGAAGGAACTTTCCCAAAAATTGAACTTTCCTTTTAAGCAAATAAAGGGTATAAATTTCACGTTGGCTTCTTATTTCCGGTCTTGTTGACCAAGCAAACTGAACATCAATAGGTATTAAACTTTTCACCTGTGGCAAGTTCAGCCATTTATTTATCAATTCCCTATCTTTTTTCGATACCGCAAAACCAGGCCAATTTTTTCCCGTTTGACTATTATAAAGAACGGGCTCCAAACGAGAAGTGAAGGGGTTTTCATCAACGTTATTACTACTTTCTTCATAACCAAATACTTTCGCCGTATCTATGGTAGAATCTCCCATCAATTCCTTCATTACTTCATTACCGCTCTTACTATTACTTTTTGTGGTATCACCGACAGCAGCGGGCTTAGTGGTATCGGCACTTTTACCGCTTTTGGCTTGTTCATATTTATAAACAGCCGTATCAATTTTCGCCAAAAGGAGGTTGGCATTTTCATAGGTTTCCAGCATTTTAAACTGAAGCAATGCGGTTTGACCGATTAATTGCTCGGCTCTTTCGGCATTGGTATAACCGGGTAAGTCGACAATTATGCGGTCGGTACCCTGTTTGACAATCACCGGCTCGGCCACGCCCAAACCGTCAATACGGTTACGAATAACCTGAATAGCGCGGTCGGTGGCATCTTTTCTGCTGGCGGGATCAAGCTCTTCCATTTTAACCCGCAAGACCACATGAATTCCCCCCTGTAAATCAAGCCCCAGGCGAATCGCTTTTTGCTGAAGCTGTAAAAGCGCTCCGGGATCTTTTTCGTTGAGCGCCTTTTTTTCGGCGGCACTCATCGTCCACAGCTTAAAGGTGTTCCAAAAAGCAAAGCAGGCTAAAATAATCAGAATAACTGTTATGGTAATACGCCAATTCTGTTTGGACATAAAAACCTCTCCACATATAAATTGTTAATAATTAATTTTTAATTGGATAAAATAAAGAACGAAAGATAATAACTCTTTTAACTGGTTCCCGACGGTTTGGCACCAACCAAAGTGAACTGTATCCCCAAAGCGGAAGATACCAGAGAAGAAGTGGTTTTAAGGGAAAATTTATTTTCAGAATGAAAAGAGAAATCAGCACTTATAAAATTGGGTTCACCGATAATTTTATTCCGATTACCGTTATTATCAACATTGAAAAGCAAAGGTGCGGCCAAATAAGCCGGTTGTTCACAATAGGGCTTACTACTGCGGTCCATATTATTAGGACCTTCATCGGGAGCCGGAGGCCCGGGAAGCAACCAAGCATTGGTTACGATATCCTGTGATGAATCACTTTCTTCGCTATAAGCGGAAAAAAGCCGTTGAGCGGCATTGGCACCGTTTAAAGTCAAAGCCCCTATGGCAAAAAGAACAACCGCTAAACGTATCAATTTTATAAATTTCTTATATTTCATTATGCTGCCTAAAAACTGAATATAGCATATCTTCAAATCGAGTCAAATCATATTTTTCAAGGTTGACAAAAGCTCATCTTATCAATAATATCTCTTGTTATAACTTAAAGTAAGAAGTCCTTTTTTAACTATTTAGGGAGATAATCATGAATAAGGAATATTTAAACAACAAACTCTTTTTTGCAATTATTTTCATATTTGTTATCTTTGTTGCAGTATCTTTTGGCTACGCCAAAGATTCCACCTATCAGCTTGCTAACGGGATGAAGGTTATTCTAAAAGAAAACCATAGTTCCCCGATGGTTGCTTCTATAATCTTTGTTAAATCAGGTAGCAAATATGAGTCCCGATATGAAAACGGCATAACTCATTTTTTGGAACACCTTCTTTTCGATGGCACTACCCATCTCAGTCGGGAACAACTGGATAATTCCATCGGTGATTTGGGAGGATATATCAACGCTTTTACCAGAAAAGATTTTACCGCTTTTCTGGTCCTTTTACCTAAGCAATATATTGACTACGGCTTAACGGTTCAAGCCGATATGCTTTTTAACTCCACCTTTCCGGAAAATGAATTGACCAAAGAGAGAAAGGTGGTTATCGAAGAAATTAATCGTGATTCCGATGCTCCTTCTGCTATTGCCGAAAGTTTTTTTACTCAAAAGGCTTACGCCAATACTTCTTATAATCGCCCCGTTTTGGGTTACAGCACTTTTATCGAAAACATCCCGCGCGATGCCATTATTGCTTACTGGAAAAAATATTATACTCCTCAAAATATGACCGTTTTAATCATCGGTGATTTCAATAAAGAGAATATGAAGAACATTATCGATAGTTCCCTCGGGACTATCAAGCCCAAGTCTTTAACGACATCAAACGAAACCGATTCGCTTACCGAACAAAAAATACCCGAAAAAACTGTTATTCCGCCCGTTAAACAAGGCCATATCAACGGTCAGCAGATTTTTGATACCGTTGCCAACGTAACTTCTACCTATATCAATTTTTCTTTCGCCGCCCCTCAATTTTCCGACTCCTCTTATCTTCCTTTTGACCTTCTCAGCCAGTACCTTAACACCGATGAAATTTCTCCTTTGTTGAAAGCTCTCAAAAGCGGTGATAACCCTTTGGTTACGGAAGCCAGCGTTTCCTTGCAGACTTATAAGGAATTTTCACGTCTTGAAATTTCCGCCATTACCAGCCATCCCGAAAACAGAGACAAAATTATCGCCACCATTTTAGAACAAATTAAAGCTACCGGAAATCTTTTGGCAAACAACGAAACAATCGAAGGCATCAAAACATCCGTTAAATGTCAAAATATTTATTTATCGGAAAAACTTCATTACTACGCTTTTATGATTGCTCCCATGATGATGACCACCGGTTGGGATTTTGTCCAAACTTATCCCGAACGTTTAAGCAAAATTACGTGGCCGGAATGTCAAAACGCCGCTAAAAAATGGCTCTCCGACCCTCAATATATCGCCACGGTCGTCACACCTGTGGGGAAATCGCAAAAGAAGCCTTTTATCCCTCAAAGATTATCCGCCGCAGAAGTCAAAGCCCACTTTGATTCGGTGAGCTTTAAAAAATACGACCTCTCTCAGGGTTATGACTTAAAGTTTCCTTCCACCGAGAAAGTTAATTTTGAATGGACCGACAACTCCGTATATGACCGGGAAGTTTTACCCAACGGTTTGACCGTTATTATCAAATCCAATCCCGATACGCGTGTCTTTGCCATGAATATTACCGGCAAAGACCGTTCCGCTAACGAACCTGAGAGTAAAACCGGTATCACCGATTTCGTCAACCGCTGTATCGAAAAAGGAACCTACACCAGAAACGCCTCCGAATTGTCCCGTGATTTAACCAGAATAGGCGCCAATATAACTTTATATGACAACCCGTGGATACCTTATGATAATTTCTACACCACCCGTCGTTTTTCATTTATGAAATTTGAGACCATTGATGAATTCGCTTACAAAGGCTTTAATCTTTTTAGTGAAATGGTTTTATTCCCCTCGTTTGACTCGGCCCAAGTGGAGAAAGTGCGCGGCTCGATGATGGGTATTTTAAAACGAAATAATTCATCACCTACCGAGGTCGCCAGAAATCTATTCTACGCTACTTTATTTGCCGGCAATAGCTACGCCAATCCTATAATGGGTACCCCTCAAACTATTTCCTCGATTACCGTTGCGGATTTAAAAGCATACCATCGGACTTTTTATTCCCCCCAGAATATGATTCTATCCATCGTTTCCCCAAGACCCATCGAGGAAATAAAAGAATGGGTGGACAATCTTTACGGACGTCTCAAGGCTCCCCAAGATATAAAATTACGTACCGCATCCAAACCACAGCCCATTAAAAAAATTAGAAAAGCTCATGCGGAGTTGAACAAGAAACAAATAAGTATCTTTTTGGGTTCTCTTCTTCCCGACGCCAACAGCCCTGATGCGGAGGCGATAAAAGTGGCGACCTCCATCCTCTCCACGCACCTTTATTTGACCTTAAGAGAGAAACAGGGGTTAGCCTATTCCATCGGCGCCAATGCCATTTTGGACAAAAACTTTGGATGGTTCTATACCATTATGGGCACGGCTTCCAAAAATTACCAAACGGCTCTTGATGGTATCAAACTGCAGATTGACAAACTCAAATTAGACGGTCCCACCAAAGCGGAAGTAAGCAAAGCCAAAAATGAAATATGGGGACATCTGATGAGAGCTAAGCTTTCCAGCATCAATCAGGCTTATTATTTGGGTATGGACGAATATCTGGGAAGACCGGTAAAATATGACAAAATCTATCTTAAAGCTCTTTCCGGAGTAACGGTGGAATCCGTGCGCCGCGCGGCGGCAAGATATTTCCCCGGCGATATTTATGTGTTAGCGACAGCCGGGAAAATTTCGAAATAAAATTACAATGACATAGACAATTTTATTAAATTTCCTTGACCTGTTACAAGAGGCTCAATATATTCCGTCCAATTATACTAATGATTAAACGATTCGCAGTTATTATATGACCGAGAGCATCTCGACTAATGACGATTTAAGAATTCAGACAACTTCTCTTCATGTTCTTATTGTCAAGTTATCGCTTTTAATTATTTTAGTTTATTTGTTTATCTTATCCATCACTTTGTTGGGGGATTCTTTCAAGCTCTTCGGCAAGGAATTCGCGGAAAAAATATTTCACGCCACTTCCAACCCTATTGTCGGTTTAATGATAGGTATTTTATCAACTGCTGTCATTCAGTCATCCTCAACGACCACTTCCATTATTGTCGGTTTGGTGGCCTCGGGGATTTTACCTTTCAGGGCTTCGGTTCCCATGGTTATGGGAGCCAATATCGGTACTTCCGTTACCAACGTGTTGGTTTCTTTGGGACATATTTCCCGTAAGGATGAATTTAGAAGAGCTTTCGGCGGCTCCATGTTACATGACTTTTTTAACATTTGTTCTGTTATTGTGTTATTACCATTGCAGATATCTTTTAATTTGATTGGGCGCTCAGCCCATATCTTTGAAAGCGTCTTTGTAGGTTTTGGCGGATTAAAATTTACTTCTCCTCTAAAAGTGATAACCAAACCGGTCGCTCATTTTATCATCGATTTAACCCATGGTTCCGGTTGGCTTTCGGCATTAATTGCCTTTATCTTATTATTTGTCGCTTTGCATTTCATTGTCCGTATTTTGAAATCGTTAGTACTTGCCAAAGTGGAAAAATTTTTCCAGCGCTATGTTTTTCGTACTCCCGTTCTGAGCTTTTTACTCGGCATTATCTTAACCACACTGGTACAATCTTCTTCCATAACCACTTCCATTGTCATCCCTTTAATCGGTGCCGGAGTATTAACGATAAATCAAATTTACCCATATTACTTGGGAGCTAATATCGGCACTACCATCACCGCTTTTCTGGCATCGTTCGTAACCGGCTCGGGAGAAGCGGTAGCGGTGGCGTTTGCTCATTTGACATTTAATATATACGGAATTGTTATTTTTTGGCCTTTAAAGAGAATTCCCATTTGGTTAGCTACCAAACTCAGCGAAATGACCCAGAGGTCAAAATTAATTCCCATCTTGTATATTTTAGTTGTATTTTTTATAATACCAGGGATAATATTATTTTTCTACGATTAAATGTGAGGTTAAATTATGTTTAATAAATTTAAAGAGCTGTTCAGTTCCGAAAATTTACTTGATTCCGCTTTCAACACCACTTTGACCATGATTGAATTCGACCACAAAATGTACGATGCTTCCCGGCGGATATTACGGGAATCGGATTCCTCGGAGCTCCCTTTTGATATAAAGAAAACCGACCGAAAAATTAACAAGTACGAACGGGAAGTACGGCGGAAAGTCCTGACTCATCTGACTATTGCCGGCACTACCAATTTAGTCCCCGGACTGGCTTTGGTTTCCATTGTTATCGATGTGGAGCGTATCGGAGACTATACCAAAAATATTGCCGGTTTGGCTAATTTACATAAAAATAGGCTCCACGGTGGGATGCATGAAACTGATTTGAAAGCTATCGAAAATGTTATCGAAGAAAACTTTCCCAAAGTAATAGAAGTTCTCAAAACTCAAGATAAGGAAAGAGCGCGTACTGTTTTACAAATGGAAGACGAAACCAGCAAAAAAAGCGATGCGATCGTTAATGACATGATCCTTCATAAAGATAAGTCCCTTTCTACTTCCGACGCCGTTAGTTTAGCTATGTACGCCCGTTACCTCAAACGAGTTAATTCCCATCTGACCAATATTGCCAGCTCTATCGTCAATCCCTTCCCACGAATCGGATTTCGCGAGAAAAAGAAAAGCAAATAACAAATATATTGATAGGGAAGAACTCGGAATTATAAAATCTCAAAGAGCCTGCCTTAAAAAGTTGATCATTTGTTGTTAACAAATGCTACTTATTTTCTGAATTTCAACCCCATTTTAGCCGCCGGAATTAAATTATGACGATGGAGAATGAGAAATATAATCGCTAAGATAAGATAAGCAACCGTCACCTCAATCCTAATCTGCTCGACAATCAATTGTGCGGCAAAAAGCACCAAAAGTAAAAGCCCTTCAAGTTTGGAAAATTTCAAATTCACCAAAACCGCCAGGCCGAAAAGGGATTGAGCCGCCGTCAAAATAAGTTCATGGTTTTGCAATTGATCTAACATAAATGGCCTGATAGCACCACTGGAAATGGCAAAAACCAAAGGTATGGTTCCGACAAGTAAGGTCCATTGGTTTATCTTGGAAGATATCAAAGCGTTCAAAGCCGACCCGGCGGCTCCCCTCATAGCCCAGGTAACCGCCACGATAAACTCCGGCGCTTCCGAAGCTATGGGTGCCAACCATTGTACCAGTATAAATTCATTAACTCCAAAATGCTTCCCCATTCCCACCAAAGATTCCGCAAAAGGCTCCGCCACGAAAAAGATTACCACCCCGGAAAATAAGAACATGCCAATAGTCGCTATTCGTCGGGGAATGGTCTTCATCTGGGCTACAATTTTCGTTGGTCCCACCATTTCCGGTTCCACGGTTTCCATCATAGCCGCTCGCCTTGTATACATAAAGAAAAGAGCAACCAAAATAACGGTATCAAAAAGATTCAAGCTTCCTTTTAAAGGGATGGTAAAAGAATAAATAGTCGCCATAGCGAGATAAAAAATTTCTATCCGGTGCTTTTCCGATAAAATAATCTCCTTTTTCTTTTTTACCAGAACATATAAAAAGAGTACCGCCGGCCACCCCAAACCGACCAAAAGCCGATTGGCACCGGTCATATTGGCAATAGCATAATGAGCTTGAGAGGGGTCATGCGCCGCTTTCCAAGTAAAAACAAAGTCAACGGCATATTCGGGAAGCACCGCCAAAAGAGCCAAAATAACCACCGCTAAAGCTTCGGAGATATCAATTTGAGCCGCCTCCGCCGCCCATGACAAAATAAATGCCGCCGCAAAAATAGCTATCCCAAAAACCAATGACCCCCACACCGGTGATATTTCTATATGAAAAAGACCAGAAAACAATCCCGGTAAGGTCATAACAAAGGCTATGAAAAATAATAAATAGAGGGAGAAGCCTATGTGGTATTTTTGCGGGTGTTCACTCATTTAATTTATAGTAAGTTATTAACTTCTTAACCCCTAATAATCATATTGACGATGTCTTTGCGCAAAAGAACCCCCAATAATTCATTACTTTCGGAAGTGACAAAAACTCTTCTGACATCTTTAAAAATCATCAGCGCCGCTACTTCGACAATGCGCGTTTCGGGAGTGGTGACTTCGTATTCTTGACTATAAAGCTGTGAAACTTTTATCTTATTTTCCTGCTTAAGCAATTCTTCAAACGGTTCCACATCGAGATCATAGTTAAGATTGGAAACAAGCGCTTTATAGTTGGGCAATGCCGCTTTAATGATATCACTGTCACAAATCACCCCCAACAATTTTTTATGGTCGTCTACAACGGCTAAAGCGGAAAGACGATAACGAAACATCCGGTCGGCTACCTCTTTGATCGTATTATCGGGAGTCACCATTGCTACCGAATGGCGCATGATATCTTTGACCATCAATTCCTTATCGACGGTGATGCCGGTATCGGCAACAAGTTTAATCAATTCACTGCCGTGGTTTATGGCTAATATCTTTTCCAAATTCCCCTCAATTCTTCCAAATACCGCCAACCCGGAAAGAGTTTGCAAATATAGTTTGGCAATCGTTTCCGGTGTCAACAAAAGACAGACAACATGAACCGGAATACCATCGACAGTTTTACCTTCCAAACCTTTTTTGGAAACCCCACACAAAATATACATTTCTTTAACAGCATCGGTGCGAGCATGCGGAAAAGCAAAACCATGACCATAAGAAGTGTTTTCAATTTCCTCGCGCTCGTTGATAGATTTTAGAATGGCATCGTAGTCAAGTTTTACCGACTCGGACTTTATCATATCCAGAAGCTCAAGGATAGCTTCATCTTTGGTGCGCGCCTTCAGATTAATATTAATACGGCGCTCCATTAATAAATTAGCGAGTTTCATGGGCAACTTCTTCGTTATTTTTTGACATCTTTTTTTTTCTTTTAATTAATTTCGGAGAGGCAACCCCTCCGGAAACTAAAAACTTAATACCTTCTTCCACGGTCATATCAACAGGCAACACTTCCTCAGCAGGTAACATAATAACCATTCCGGAAACAGGTGTCGGAGTAGAAGGAACGAAAACAGAGATATATTTTTTTAACGTTCCATCGACTTCAAGAACGACACGGTTGGAGATAAAAGATAAGGCAAACGATCCCTTTCGCGGATATTCCACCAAAGCTACTTCTTTAAAGGAATTCATCGAAGGCAAAGCAATGGCTTCCAAAAGCTGTTTGGCGGAAGAATAAATCGGTCGAATGATGGGCATTTTCACCAACAACCGGTCGCCATAGTGATAAAGTTTCGCTCCGATAAAATTTCGGGTGAGAATACCGGCCAAAATAATTATTAAAAAAGTGGTAAAAACACCCAAACCCAAAATGGAATATCCAAAAATCTGAAATATCAACGGTTGTAAAATATCATCTATGGTCTTGAATAAAAACTTTAGGACTATATAGGTAAGAATAATCGGCACCACTACCAAGACACCGGAAATGAACGAGCGTTTGATGGCATTGAGTATTTTACTAAAAAGCATTTTATTTCCTTATCCTATTTTTCAGTAAGATTATATTAGTAACATCGGCTGATGTCAAACAATTTTGAACCGTACTTAATGAGGGAGAAAACCAAAGGAGGCGGAAATCTGAGAAGCAAATTGTAAAATCGGATCAGGATACAACCCAAAAAGGACAATACCAATAAGTCCGATCAAAACGACCGTAAAAGCCGGTGCCGATAAACTAATTTTATATGGCGAATCTTCTTTGGAAAAAAACATCTGTTTGACGGGATTGACATAATAAAACAAAGCGAAGACCGAAGTAAGCAACCCAATGCCAACCAACCAGAATATCCAATGATAAGCAACTCCACTGGTAGCCATATTGATAGCTGCCGCAAAAACAGCGTATTTGGCGACAAAACCGGCAAGTGGCGGAATACCGGCCAAAGAAAGTAAAAACATCGTCAAAGAAGTGGCAAGAAAAGGCGAGGTTTTTGACAACCCCCGATAACTGCTTATTTGACAGGAACCGCTTTTATCTTCAAAAAAGGCGACCACGGCAAAAGCGCCCATATTGGCAAACATATAAGTAAACATATAAAAGCCGACGGAAGTTAACCCAAATTCGTTCATCGATACCATACCAATCATAATATACCCGACTTGCGCAATAGAAGAATATCCCAACATCCGTTTGATATTGGTTTGCCTGATAGCCACCACATTACCGATAATCATCGCCAAAATAGCTCCTACTCCCACCAAACGTCCCCAATCATTGGGAGCCATCTCGGCGCCGTAAAAAGCATACAAACCGTTGATAAATATTTTAGCAAAAGCAACCAAACCGGCGGCTTTCGATCCCACGGAAAGAAAAGCGGCAACGGGCGTTGGCGCCCCTTCATAAACATCCGGTGTCCACTGATGGAAAGGCGGCAGCGCCAGTTTGAAACCGATGCCCCCCAAAATTAACAACACCGCCAAACTCAGAATGACACCAATATCTTTAAAAGTCAAATGGGTAATGGCTAAATTGATTTTCATTTGCACCAAATCAGTCGTTCCCGAAAGACCATAAAGAAAGGAAATACCATATAACATCAACGCCGAAGAAAAAGCACCGATAACGAAATATTTCATTCCCGCTTCCACCGAAAGCCTATCATCTTTAAAGAAAGCCGCCAAAACAAACAAAGGAATGGTCGTTAACTCCAAACCAATATAGAGCGATAACAATTCATCGGAAGAAGACAAAAACATCATCCCCACCGTAGAAAAGAGAATCAGAGCGTAAAATTCTCCACGATGGTTAACTATTTTCTGGTGCATCAAGCCGAAGGAAGAAGCGATAGCCATAAAAGCAGAGCCGAGGAAAATGACCTTGAAAAACAACGCCATAGGATCATTAAAAAACATATTGCCGAATCCGGAACCATATCCGGTAACACTGAGAATAGCCCCGTCAATCAATAATCCCAACAAAGCCAGATAACCGACGGTATGCTCATTTTTCCGTTTGGTTACCACATCAAAAGTAATTATCAATAACGCCCAGATAAAAAGAAACAACTCCGGCAACATCAAACTAATATGAATTTCAGGCAATTGGAAATTCATTATTCTACCTTACCACTAAAGTAATAAAATGTTGAATGGTGGCGCTCATCAAATCGGCCAAGGGCTTGGGATAGACACCAATCGCAATGACCAACACGGCTAAAGGAGCAACCGTGATGATCTCGCGCAAGTTAATATCCGTCAAACCGCCCCAGCGCTCCAGATTAAACTCACCCAAGAAAACCTTCTGTACCATCCGCAACATATAGGTGGCACCCAAAACGACACCGAGAACAGCAATACTAACTAAAACTTTATTTAAAACACCAAACGAGCCGATGAAAATCATAAACTCGGATACGAATCCGGACATTCCCGGTAACCCTAAAGCCGCCATTGAGAACAACAACATAATCCCGCTGTAAACGGGTAATTTAGAACTTAATCCTCCAAAAACCGCTATCTCTCTGGTATGTGCCCGGTCATAAAGAACTCCGACCAAAAGGAACAAGGCGCCGGTAATAAGACCGTGTGATACCATTTGAAACATACATCCCGTAATCGCCGTTGCCGAAGTATAAGCCGCCAGAGCCACCATACAATAACCCATATGGGAAACGGAAGAATAAGCCACCAGTTTTTTCAAATCTTTCTGAGCCATCGATACCAACGCCCCATATATAATGGCGATTACCCCGATAACGGCTATCCAGAAAGATAAGGAGTGTAAAGCCTTAGGAAACATAGGCCAACTGATACGCAACATGGCATAAGTACCCATTTTCAACAAGACACCGGCAAGAATTACCGAAACGGCCGTCGGCGCTTCTACGTGAGCATCGGGCAACCATGTATGTAACGGCCAAATGGGAACCTTGACGCCGAAAGAGATAAAGAAGAAGATGAAACAGACCATTTGCAAAGTGTAGGGCAAAGCCGACCCTTGTTTAATCAGCGTCAAAATATTCAAAGTATGCGGCTGGGAAGTGAAATATACGATTAAGATAGAAACCAACATAAAGATAGAACCAAAGAGAGTGTACAAGAAGAACTTGATAGCGGCATACTCTTTACGGGGCCCACCCCAGATACCAATTAAGAAATACATCGGCACCAACATAATTTCCCAGAAGACATAAAAGAGGAAGAAATCCAACGAAACAAAAACGCCCATCATGGAAGCTTCCAGCAACAAAAAGAAAGCGAAATATTCTTTAACTCGTTTGTTAATCCCAAAAGAAGCTACAATAGATATTGTTGATAACAGACCGGTAAGAAAAAGCAACGGCACGGAAATTCCATCCACGCCGAGAAAATAATGTACATTCAATGACGGAATCCACTTGAAGGGCCCCTCCACATAAGCCATTGCCGCCGATCCCGAATAATTAAAGAAATAATCCCAGGTTATCCAGAAGGATGTAAACATAGGAATCATGCTGAAAATGGTTGATGTCCATCGAATAGTACTAAATTTATCTTTAGGAATCAACATCACCACAATCATTCCTATCAAAGGAACAAATATCAAGGAACTCAAAAGCATTATAATCTATCCTCCAAAATCAAATCTATTCTTCACTTTCCGCATTTTCATTTGTTTCATATCCACCCTGAATCATCCGGGAAACCCCCGCTAACAGAACAACACTTAAAATAAAAATAATCGATAAAGTTGGCCAGCGATAAGAGATAAAGACCAACTCAAATTTGAATATTCCAAACAATACGATACCGGTTAAGATAAACAGGGCATAAAACTGCATGGAACCACTCTGAATAAACTTGAGCACATTGGCACCCTGTCGCACCAGCCAGCCCGAACCATTGACGGCTCCATCGATAATCCACTTATCGAACCACTGCTGGATATCAGCCCAGACAATAGTAAACCAACCGGTGAAATTGACCAAACCATCAATAACTTTGGCATCAAACTTCCACATCAAACGCCCAAAAGCCATAACGGGATTGAGGACCCCCACTTGATAAAGCTCATCGAAATAATATTTGTTATAAAGCAAAGTATAGATGGGTTTAAACCTCTCCATCATTCTTTCGGGAGAAATAACTTTTTTATAGTACATCAAATAAGCTACCACAATTCCCGAGCCGGCAACGATAGTGGAAATGGTCATCATCAGCCACGACGCTTCAGTTTTGTAAGCTTCTCCATGGAACACAAAAGATGAAAAACCGTTCGACAACCAGGGCAGCCCTACCCAACCGGCAAAAATAGAAAGAAAAGCCAAAATCATCAACGGCACGGTCATCACTTTGGGAGATTCGTGGGCGTGCTCAAAACGATGCTGATCGCGCGGTTTGCCAAAGAAAGTCAAAAAGCAAAGACGCCACATATAGAAAGCCGTCATAAAAGCAACCACCAGAGTTAAAAACATAAAAATGGGATGCCCCCCGGTAGAGGCAATAACTTCGTCCTTAGACCAGAAACCGGAAAAGGGAAAAATTCCCGAAATGGACAAGGAGGCAATCATAAAGGTATAAGCGGTAATTTTCGTTTTGGACAACAGACCACCCATATCCTGAATGTCGTTGGTATGGACGGCGTGAATAACGGAACCGGCACCCAAAAAGAGCAAACCCTTAAAAAAGGCATGAGTCATCAAGTGGAAAGTCCCCGCATAAAATCCGGCGGAATGATGCCCCAAAGAAGTATCATAGCCATACAAACCCAAAGCCATAATCATATAGCCCAACTGGCTTATGGTGGAATAAGCCAACACGCGTTTAATATCATTTTGCACCAAAGCAATAGTCGCCGCCATCACCGAGGTAACAATTCCGATAACAGCTACCACCAGCGACGCTTCCGTCGAGCCGACATATAAGGTAATGGAGCGTGCCACCAAATACACTCCCGCCGCCACCATCGTAGCCGCATGAATCAAAGCCGAAACCGGTGTGGGACCTTCCATAGCATCGGGCAACCAAACATGGAGAGGAAACTGAGCCGATTTCCCCACGGCACCACCGAAAACGAAAATTGCCATCAGCGTCAAAATACCGGCGGGAACGACACCGGCGGCAACCTTTTCAAAAACACCGCCATAATTAAAAGTACCCAGATAAAAGCCCATCATAAAAAGACCGACTAAAAAGCCCAAATCTCCCACACGGGTGGTGATAAACGCTTTTTTACAGGCATCGGCCGCGGATTTCTTCTCAAACCAAAAGCCGATTAAGAGATAACTGGTCAATCCCACCAACTCCCAGAAGATAAATATCATAAAGAAGTTATTGGCAACCACCAAACCCAACATCGAGAACAAGAACAAAGAAAGATAAGCAAAGAAACGGCTAAAACGAGGGTCGCCATGCATATAACCGATAGAATAAACTTCCACGCAAGCTCCCACGGTGGTCACAACCATTAACATCACCGCCGTAAGTGGATCAACCAAAATACCGATTTCCAAAATAAATTTGGGCAGGTTAATAAACTGATAAAAAGCTTCATAAGGTGCACCGTGACGGGCGATAGTTTCCAATAATACCATAACCGACATTACCCATGATATAATTATCATGGCAATGGCAAAGAGAGAAGAAAGCTTTTCCTTCCAACGGAAGAAAAAGACAATCAATACAAAAGCCAACAGTGGTAATAAAGGTATCAGAAAAGCATATTTCGTCATCTAAATCTAACCTACCATTTCATAACGTTAACTTGGTCGGAATTAATTCCTTGCCAGTTGCGATAGAGCAAGAGCACAATAGCCAGTCCCACCACCGCTTCCGCTGCCGCCACGACAATAATAAAAGCGCTAAAAATTTGACCAAGTAAACTATCGGTCACAATAAATTTATTGAAAGCAACAAAATTGATATTAACGGCATTGAACATCAATTCCAATGACATCATAATCCCAATAACATTTCTTCTGGTAATAACACCAAACATCCCGATTGAGAATAAAATGGCCGCTAAGGATAAATAAGCCAACATCAGGAACGCTCCTTTCTGGCCAACACAATAGCACCAATCAGAGCCGCCAACAGTAAAACGGAAACCACTTCAAAAGGTAACATGAATTTAGTCATCAAATACTTACCGAACACCAACACATTTTGTGCCGGCAATACGGCTTGAGGTTTTAACTTGCCCCATACCGAAACATAGGTCTTAACCAACAAAACCAAGGTGATAAAACAAAAAATAACACTGACAAAAAAACCTACCAGTACGTTTCTATTCGCTTGTCTTATTTTTTTTGAAGCCAAATTATTTGTTAACATAATAGCAAAGAGCATCAAAACAGCCACCGCTCCCACATAAATCAGAACCTGAGCCGCCGCCAGAAACTCGGCTTGAAGCAAAACATAAATTCCGGCTACGGAAAAAAGACATAAAATCAAAAAGAGAGCCGAGTGAAAAATATTTTTAAGACTGACCACCATAAAAGCGGAAATCAACATCACAAAAGCGATTATCCAAAAAACGATACCAACTTGAGGACTTGTCATAAATCAACTTTTCCCTTCGTTTTTATCGTTATCATCTTTTTCGTCGGTTTGCGGGGGAGGGGTGGAAGATTCCATATCGTTTTTAGTATCAAGTTTTTTTTCATCGACCGCGGGCGTGTCGGGTTGGCTTTTTGCTTCGTTCGTAGTCTCTGCCGATGGAGGAGCCGCTTTGGGTTCCACCGCTTTTTTGACCGGTTTCTTTTTTCGGGTATCAACATAAGGAACATCTCGCCCTATTTCCTGAAGCTTTTTTATATCCCAAAGAGTATCTTCTTTGTTAAAAGTGGAAAATTCATATTTGGTAGCTAACTTAATAGCGGAAAAATTACAAGCCTCTTCACATAAGCCGCAGAAACAACAAATACCGTGGTCAACCCGAAATTCTTTTAGGTGCTTTTTCTTATTTTCATCTCGAGGGGCATCGATAAAAATAGCCGCGGTAGGACAAGCGCGCATACACAGCATACAAGCGGTACAGTTCAATTCTCCCGTTTCTTTGTCCGAGAGCAAAACCACCACTCCTCGGGAGCGTTCGGGTATTGTCCATCTTTCTTCGGGATATTGGATAGTAACGGCATGCCGTCCCAAATGCTTACCGGTAATGCCCAAACCTCTCACCAATTCTTTTATATCTTTTAACACACCCATAATAATCTAACCATACCTACCAATACCACCGAGCATATTTCATCCAACTTGCTAAAATAAGATTAGCAAAGGTTAACGGTACCAAAAATTTCCAAGCAAACTCCATCAGCTGGTCTACCCGTAAACGGGGATAAGTCCAACGGAAGAGCATCAACAACAAAACAATCGATAAAGTCTTTATCAAAAACCAAAGCCAAGAAGGTAGAATAGCGCCATGCCAGCCGCCTAAAAACAAAGTGGTGGCAATCGCCGCTACGGTGAACATATTAATAAATTCAGCCAAGAAGAACATGGCAAATTTCATTCCGGAATATTCCACATTATATCCGGCAACCAATTCCTGCTCCGCTTCGGGAATATCAAAAGGGGTGCGGTTGGCTTCGGCGGTAGCGGCGGTGATGTAAGTCAAAAAAGCAATGGGCCCAAAGGGTAAACGAAAGATAAACCAATTAAAAAAGATACCCGATTGAGAATTAACGATATCCACCATCGACAGGGAACCGGTAAAGACAATCACCGTCAAAATCGATACCACCATCGGCACTTCATAACTTACCACCTGAGCCGCCGAGCGCATGCCACCCAAAAGAGCATACTTGTTATGAGATCCCCATCCGGCCATAAAAAGAGAAATAACCGTAAATGTGGTTACGGCCAGAATGTATAAAATACCGATGTTCAAATCGGCGACAATCAAACCTTTGCCAAAAGGAATGACCACATAGGCGACAAAAGCAGCTACAAAAGCAATAATGGGTGCCCAGAAAAATACGGGTTTATCTCGGGTAACAACTTTGATATCTTCTTTAAGCAATAATTTCATACCATCCATAATGGTCTGGTACCAACCATGCCAACCGTTGCGCATGGGACCATAACGTTGCTGAATATGTCCGGAAATTTTCCTCTCCCACCACACCAAAAACAAAGCCACCACCGATAACAAACCAAAAAGGAATAAACTAAGACCGGTATAGGAAGCTACCGTTAACCAACTTCCCGACAACCCTATTTTTTCCAACAGCTGATAAAGCCAGATAAAAACCGGTTGCAGCTCCAAAAGAACAAAAGGAGTTACGTTCATCGATCCACCTCCGGTATAATAACATCAAAGGAAGCAAAAGTAGCCACCAAATCGGCAATCAAACAATCTTTCGCCACTTCCGGCAGTACCTGAAGATGATTATAGGAGCTTCCCCGCGCTTTCACGCGCACCGGTTTGGTGGAGCCATCGGATAAAATATATAAACCCATCTCACCGCGGGAATTTTCAATGCGCGAATAAACCTCACCTGCCGGCGGTTTGAATCTAAAAGGAATTTTGGTTTTGTATTCCCCCTCGGGAAGGCCATCGAGAGCCTGTTCAATAATTTTTATGGATTGCTCGATTTCTCTCAAACGGAGCAGATACCGGTCGAAAACATCGCCGTTATGAGCAAGGGGAATGTCGAAATCAAAGTGGTCATAGACAGAATAGGGGTCATCCTTACGTAAATCAAACTTGATACCGGTAGCTCTCAGATTGGGACCGGAGACCCCATAAGCAATCGCCAATTCCGGCGACATCACCCCAATCCCTTTGGTACGCGCTTTCCAGATGGGATTCTCGTTGAGCAAACCCTGATAATCGGACAACTTCCCTTTGATAACATTTAATGCTTTCCGACATTGGGGGACGAATTCGGGAAGAATATCACGGGAAACACCGCCGATGCGGATATAATTGTAAGTAAGCCGTTGACCGCAGGTCATTTCAAAAAGGTCGATAATCAATTCCCTCTCGCGAAAACCATACAGAAAGGGAGTGACCGCTCCGATATCCATAGCGGTCGTGGCATAAAACAACAAGTGCGAAGCAATACGGTTCAACTCCAACATGATAACACGGAGATATTCCGCCCGCTCGGGAACTTCAATCTGAGCCAATTTTTCCACCGCCAGAGAAAAGGCATAATCACAAGACATCGAAGTCACATATTCAAACCTATCCATTATAGGAATACATTGCGGGTAAGTGCGGTTTTCACAAATTTTTTCAATGGCGCGGTGAAGATAACCGATAACAGGTTCGACATTGACCACCCGTTCCCCATCCATAGTGAGCATAAGCCGACACACCCCATGCGTTGAGGGGTGGTGCGGTCCCATGTTGACAATAAACTCTTCCGTCCGTAATGCGCCCATCCTCATAACTCCGGCATACGCACAAAATCGGGGGCATCCCAATCCTTACGCATAGGATATCCTTGATCCCACTCATCGGGTAAAAGGAAACGTTTCAAATTACCGTGATTTTTGATTTGAATCCCAAACAACTCCCACGTCTCCCGTTCATACCAGTTTGCCGCCGGCCAAATATCCTGAACGGAATCTATTTCCGCCTGGTCATAAGGAAAAACTATTTTAAAATCAAGGCGGAGTCTTTTGGTAACGGAAGCAATCGAATATATGACCTCAAAATGCTCTCGCGTATCCGAGCCGCTTAAACAACATAAAAAATCAAACTTCAGATTTTCATCATCACGCAGAGCTTTACTGATTTCCAGTAGGTTTTCTTTAGTAACTTCATACATCAAATCAAAACGACCGGTATCAAGAAATTTCATTTTCTCTTGATAATGAGTATCGATATAATTTTTAAGCTCGTCTTTAGTCACCTTATTTTCCCTGCCAGTCAGAGAGTTTTTGCTTTTTTATCTTTTCCTGTAAATGTAAGCAACCTTCCATCAGCGACTCCGGACGAGGGGGACAACCGGGCACATAAATATCAACGGGAATGATATGGTCGATACCTTTTTCCACCGAATAACTGTCATAATAAAAAGGACCGCCTTTAATAGTACATCCCCCCATCGCCAAAACATAGCGGGGTTCGGCCATTTGGTCATATAATCTTCTTAAACGGGGAGCCATTTTTTTGGTAATGGTGCCGGCGGCGATAATCAAATCGGCCTGCCGGGGAGAGGCTCTAAAGATCATCCCCAAGCGGTCAAAGTCATATCGGGAAGCACCCGTGCACATCAACTCGATAGCACAACAAGCCGTCCCGAACAACAAATACCACAAAGACTTAGCCTGAGCGAAGTTTAATATGGCTTCAAGCCGAGTGGCTATGATGCCACCCCCGGGAATTTTTTCCGAGTAGTAGGGAAGTTTTTTGATTATACCCATTTCAGGACTCCCTTTTTCCACGCATAAAAAAGACCAAAGAAAAGAATCAAAATAAAAACGACCACTTCAACTAAGGCATACAAACCCAACTGTCCAAAAGCCACCGCCCAAGGAAACAAAAACACCGCTTCCACATCAAAAATCACAAAGATTAAAGCAAAAATATAAAAATGATTGTTGAATCTAATCCAAGAGGTGCCAATAGGTAATTCGGCACACTCATAATTAATATCTTTTTCGGGATAAGGATGCGAAGGTCTGATAAGGTAGGAAAGCCAGAAAGTCAGAAGGACAATACCTATTCCAGCAAAAATGAAGATTAATACCGACAAATACTCTGACATATTACCCAACTGTTATCATCTTTCATCACATTTTGTGACTGAATTCACAATTCATTAGAGGTCAAGAAACTTTGATTTCTTTAGTTGTCAAGCAATTTTTTATTTTTTTAGAAGTTAGCTCCTTTATGGTAATAATAACAAAAGGTAATAGTCATTATTAATTTATCTTTTGAAAATTGATTCCTTTTTCCTTTTATTTACTTTCCAACTGGCTTTAAATATTCACCAAAAAATTCCTTGATAAAATATATTTTATTTCCCCGCCAGTTTTTTATCAACTCTTTTTATTTTAATATATAAAGCAATGGCTAAAATAGTGATAAACAAAGTAGCCAAAGCAAGCCCTTTTCGTCGGAAATAATACTCACCTATCAAAGCAGAAGCATTGATTTTTACGGTATCGGCTTTCTTTATCCCTTTCTCTGCTTCAGCTACTACCGAATCGGCATTAATAGTATGAACCAAGGAACGGGCATGAATGAGCACTTGATTGACCTCATTTAGTCGAAATTCTTCATCGGTGGTCATCATTCCCTTCAAAGCAGCATTATCCAAAACCTTTTTAGCCTGTGCCTGAGTCGCCACCAACTCGCTGAGGGCACGAGAAATCGCTTTAGCTGTGGCCAAACCATTGGTGCCATCATCGTAACTATGACACTCGACACAAAGCGCCGGCTTTTTATCGCCGACAAAACTATCATTCGGCTTTACAATTTTATGATTGGAATGACAGGTTTCACACATAGGATAATCATTTTCTTCAAAAGCCACTTTATGGGGTGAATTATCGAACAAATCCGCTTCGATAGCATGACAATTGCCGCAAACCGCAGCTAAAGACTGCACTCCCGGAGGAGCGGCACCATGGTTACCATGACAAGAATTACATGCCGGAGCTCCCAAATCTTTTTTGACCAAAAGCGCTTGTCCGTGAACGGACTGCTTGAAATCTTCCAATTGGTCAGTGGGAATATTATACCCTTTCATATACTTGGCATTAGCATGGCACTTACCGCAGGTAAAGGGAACGTTCAAAGGATAGGTACTGGAGTGAGGAGCTTTGGCATTGTTTATTTCATGAACCGTATGACAAGAAATACAGTTGGCAACTTTCATATCTTTCTTCCGGAACAACCGCTTACCATGAACCGAGGTTTTATATTTTTCCAATTGGTCGGTGGGAAGCATGGGGTTATGGTTATGCATATATTTGGCGTTACTGTGGCATCGGGCACAAAACTCGGGTACCTGTAAATGATTGGGCACTCCCCGCCAGTTTTTTTGAGCGCGGACAGCATCCATATCGTCTAAGGTAGCATCACCGCCATGACAATCAACACATCCCAATCCTTTTTGAAAGTGTATATCTTGAGTAATCTTGTATGAGGGACCACTTTTATCTTCAAACTCACGATGACAGGTTAAACAATTACTGGTCGCCGCATAGGTTGTTTGGAAAGCGGCAAAAAATCCTAAAAATAATATAATTCTATACAACATAGCCGCCTCCTATTTCAAAATATAACCTAAAAAGGTCATTACAATTATAAATGCTAAGACAAAACAACCAAAAGCCTGAAAGAACTTCGATTTTTGGCCTTTAGATGACTTTTTATCCAAAAACGGCACCAAAGCCCAGATAATACCACCGACGGTAAATACTCCCATTCCCAATAACTCTCCCTCTATAAAAAGAATATGTGCCGGTAAAAATTTTAACGCTTGAAAAGCAAACATAAAATACCATTCGGGACGAATAACCGCCGGCGGAGGCGCAAAGGGATCGGCTTTAATTCCCAAAGGCCAGTGAACCAACCCGATGCCATCAGGGAAAACTACCGCCAAAACGGCCAAGACATTCAACACAATAAGCCATACCAATAAATCACGCATTAAAAAACTGGGGAAAAACTTTATATATCTCTTTTCGTGAGCGCCTTTGTTTTTCCATTCCAACGGTTCACTCATCCCTTGACGCTGGATAAATATTAAGTGAGCAGAGAGCAACACCGTAAATATTCCCGGTAAGATAGCGACGTGAAGACCGAAAAAACGACCGATAGTAGCACCGGTAACTTCTTCTCCTCCGCGTAATATTATTAACAGTTTTTCACCGATAACAGGAGCAATACCAGCCATCCCCGTTCCCACCCGGGTGGCAAAAAATGAAAGCTGATTCCAGGGGAGAAGATAACCGGAAAAACCAAAAAATAACGCTAAAGCCAAAAGTAACATCCCGCTTACCCAAGTTAACTCCCTCGGTTTGCGGTAGGCACTGGTAAAATAAACCGAAAACATATGAACAAAAACGGCAAAGATCATCAAATTTGCCGACCAGGAATGAAGCGCTCTTATCAACCATCCGAAAGATACATTGGTGATAATAAAACGCACCGATTCATAAGCCGAATCGGCACCGGGACGGTAATACATCAACAAAAGAATCCCCGTTATTACCTGTACGATAAAAAGGAAAAGAGCGATTCCCCCAAAATAGTAAAAAGCCGAATGACGATGAACCGGAACCTCTTTGTGGCTCATATAGTCAACCAAAGCATTGATTTGAAAACGATCATCTATCCACCGATAAACATTTTTAACCAATCCTGATTGTACGTTATCTTTATTATTCATCAGGAATCCTCCAGGCTTACGAAAATAGTATCACCTACTTCTTTAACTTTAAACTGGAAGAGAGGCCTGGGAGGAGGTCCGGAAATATTTTTGCCATCATAACTATACTTTCCGTTATGGCAGGCACACCAGATTATCCCCCAATCGGGACGATTTTGTACCGTGCACTGTAAGTGCGTGCAGATCGCCGATAAAGCACCTAACACATTCTTATCCTCAAGAAAGATTATTCCCAGATGTCGGCCGTACTTAAAGTATTTTGCTTTTTGTTTCTCCGCCTCAATATCAGCACGAGTAAAAGAAAGCTTTAACTGAGAAAGTTTTGCTTCCGCTACCGGCGGGGGAGTGATATATTTAAACATGGGATAAAAAATAGCACCCAAAGTTGCTATCACTCCGCCACCGAGAACAAATTCCAAAAAACCTCGACGGGTAGTTTTATCGCTGGCCACCTTACCTCCGTATCACTAAAACTTTGTCATTCTCTTCTTCATTATTATTCCCGTGATAAATAATAATAGACAAAATAGAGGAGAATTTGATTTATATCAAGTATTTTTATCTATAAAATAGCAATGGCATCGATTTCAATTTTGACATCTTTGGGCAAGCGATTTACTTCCACCGTAGCGCGAGCCGGCGGGTTAGTATCAAAATAAGTGGCGTACATATCATTGACCGGACTAAAGTCATTCAAATCCGTCAGATATATGGTTGTCTTTACCACATGGGAAAAATCAGCCCCCACTTTATCTAATATCTGAGCCATATTGTCCATTACCTGTTTACATTGCTCACCGGCTGTTTTACCTACAATCTCCATCGTCTCGGGATGTAAGGGAATAACTCCCGATATGAACAGCATCTTTCCACCCTCTACCAGTACCGCCTGTGAATAGGGTCCGATAGCACGGGGAGCTTTATCGGTCTTGATAACTTTTTTCATAAATCCTCCGCTTTTCGACCAATATAGTTTTTACTAAACCATTAATAAAGCAAATAATGATTCTACTATTTATAAAGATTGACAATTTAAGAATTATGTAAGAAATAAGAAATGTTGTAATAAAATCTATCTTCGGCGGACCCGCCCGTGGCGTTTGCTGATAAAGTCCCGATATGCCGTTACAGCAGGTCTTGCAAATCCGACCGACGGATTTGTATGATTTATAAGAAGGTCGCCCCGGTCAGTATATTATAATATACTGACTATGAGAATAATTTAGCTAAGGAGCGACCTGTTGTTCTTAATTTACATAAACTTACGTGTTGGGTCACAATCCCGTTTACACGGGCTCAAGACCCAACACAACAGGGGATAAGGTTTTT